>NZ_JBXUOY010000070.1:0-20877 GCF_057196705.1 Streptomyces sp. ATLC9
GCGGCGCGGGGGGGGGGGGGGGGGGGGGCGCCCCCCCCCCCACCCCCCCGGCCGTCCGGTCACGCGTTCACGCGGGCGCGGGACGGAACTTCGCTTCGAGGCCGGGGGCGTGGACGGCCTCGACACCGCGGAACTCCAGCAGGACACGCCCCTGCGGGGTGCACGCGGTGACGGTGCAGCGGATGCCGCCCGCGGTCTCCGCCACCTCGTCCACGACCACCAGGAACGTCTGCCCGTCGGGCAGTTCGGCGTGGCACAGCGCCTCGCCGATCGCGCTGGGCAGCACCGCCTGGCCACGGTGCAGCCGGGCCCAGACCAGCACCGCCTGGAGCAGCAGGTCGGCCAGGACCGGGCTGTACCCGGGCGCCTGCCAGGCGCCGTCGGCGATCGGCCGCTCGGACAGCCGGCAGGCCAGTACCAGCCGCCGCCCGTCGTCCAGGACCTCGGTCAGGCCGCGCAGCAGCGGGCCGTGGAAGAGGGTGCCGTCGGTGTAGGCGGTGACCGGTCGTCCGGTACCGGGGGCCGGCAGGCCGGACGGGGCCGGCGCGGGGGCCGGACGGCCGGCCCCGGCCCGTGCCCGGTAGCGGGGACGGCCCTCGCTGTCGTGGACGGTGACGTCCCAGGCCCCCGGCGCACCGGCGGGCCGGACCGCCAGCCGGAGCCCCTCGGGCCGGTCCTCGTCCAGGACCAGGCCCTTGTGCACCGCGAAGCCGGTCACCCGGTCCACCGGGGTGCCGGGCAGCACCTGGTGGACGGCGTTGAGGACCGCGCCCAGCGCCGCCGTGGCGGGCAGCACCGGGTGGCCGCCGATGGCGTGGTCGGCGAGCACCGGGTCGCCGGCCAGGGGTGCCAGGGAGCGGTGGAGCTCCACTCCCCCGGCCGGCGGACCGGCGGGTTCCGGTGCGGAGAGCGGGGTCACCGGTCCGACCACGCACACCGTGTCGCCGGCGTGGTCGGCGCCGAACTGCTCGGTGAAGTAGCCGACTCCCTCCTGAAGGGGGATCAGCGGCACACCTCGCTCGGCGAACATCCGCTCCAGCTCCGGGGTGACCATGCCGCCCGCCCAGGCGCCCCAGTTGACGGAGGTGATCCGGGCCCGGGGCGTCTCGCGGCGCAGCGCGCAGGCGAGCTGGTTGAGCGCCTCGTTGGCCATGGCGTAGTCGGACTGGCCGCGGTTGCCGAAGAACCCGGCGACCGAGGAGAACAGCAGCAGGTGCCGCAGCCTCCCGGCGGGCAGGGCCGCCAGCACGTGGCGCAGCCCGGCCAGCTTGGTGCTCAGCACCCGGTCCACGTCCTCGCCCCGCTTGGCGGTGATCAGGGCGTCGGCGAGCACCCCGGCCCCGTGCACCACTCCGGTGACGCGGTCGGCGTACGGGGCGAGGACCTGTGCCACGGCCTCGGGGTCGGTGATGTCCACCGCTGCGTACTCGGCGTGCGCTCCGGCCTCCTCCAGCTCCGCCAGGGTGCGGCGGATCTCCCGCTGCCCGGTCAGGTCGCCGGCGATGCGCCCCACCTCGCGCGGGGTGGGCTTGTGCCCGGTCCGCTTCAGCTCCGCGGCGGCGGCGGCCCGCAGTCCGCTCTCCGGGACCCCCTGGGCCCAGTCCGGCTCGTCGGCCAGTTCGGTGCGGCCGAGCAGCAGCAGCCCGGGGCGGTGGGCACGGGCCAGGCCGGCGGCGCAGGCCGCGGTGACCCCGCGCGCTCCGCCGGTGACCACCAGCAGGTCCTGCGGCCCCGGTTCGGGGGCGCCGGACTCGCCGGGCAGATCGCCGGGCGTCTCGGCCAGGTCCAGGGTGCGGCGGGCGCCGTCGGCGGCGAGCCCCACCTGGACGGTACCCACGCAGGCGTCGTACGCCTCGGCCAGCAGCAGCCGCGCGCACCGGTCGGCGGGCAGGTCCGGGTCCAGGTCGACCGCTCGGCACAGCAGTGCCGGGGCCTCGATGGCGAGGGTCTTGACCAGTCCCGTGACGCCGCCCAGGGCGGCCCGCTCCACCCCGGCGGCGCCGGTCAGCCCCATCCGGCCGTCGAGCCTGGTGACGGTGAGGAACGCCGCCCGGCCGCCGTCGGCCGCACTCCGCTCCAGCAGGGGCTGGACGGAGCCGGCCAGCAGCAGGGTGTCCCGCAGCGCGGTGGCGGCGGCCTCCTGCCCGTCGGCCTCGACCTCTGCGACCACCAGGTCCAGCCGGTCGGCGTCCTCGGGGGGACGGGTGCCGGTGCGGACCGTCCAGCCGTCCTCGCGCAGCGCGTCCGCGAGGGCGGCCAGCGGACCGCTTCCGGTGTCACCGGCCAGGAGTGCGCACGGGGCGTCCCGGTAGGCGTCCGGCAGGAGGTCGGGGGCGGGCAGGGGACGCAGCCTGGCGTGCCGCCGTCCCAGGCCCGGGCTCAGGCTTTTGGGGCGGACATCGCCTCCTCCGCGCCGGCGGCGGCGCCGGAGACGAAGGCGATGATGTCGTCCAGGGTGCGCAGTTCGGCAAGCTTCTCGGGGTCGGCGGAGGCCGAGCCGGGGAAGCGGTCGCGAAGCGACCCCATGATCTCGACCCGCTTGATGGAGTCGATGCCCAGGTCGGCCTCGACATCCATGGAGGTCTCCAGCATGTCCACCGGGTAGCCGGTCTTCTCCGCGACGCTCTCCAGCAGCGCCTTGCGGACGTCGTCCTCGGTGACGGCCGCGGGAGCAGGGGCGGGCGCCGGAGCGGCGGCAGCGGGAGCAGGAGCCGGGGCAGCGGGAGCCGGAGCCGGAGCCGGGGCGGCAGGAGCCGGAGCCGGGGCAGCGGCAGCGGGAGCCGGGGCCGGGGCAGCGGCAGCCGGAGCCGGAGCCGGAGCAGCGGGAGCAGCCGGCAGGGCCGGGGCCTGCTGCACAGGGGCGGGCGCCGGGCCCCAGTCCTGGACCGGGGCGTAGGCGTGGGACTCCGCGGGGACAGGCGCGATGCCGCTCTCCAGCAGCGCGAAGCTGCGCAGCACCTCACTGGCCTGGGCATGGCTCTGCCCGATCGCCACACCCTGCTGGCTGATGGCGGTGATGCCGGTGAGGACGTTGTCGTCCGGAGAACTGTCCAGCAGGTTGGTCAGCCGCTCGGCCACCCGGAGCTGGCTGCCAAGGTACTCGCGGTGCATGGACAGGTGCTCCCAGGCGACCGCACCGGTGCCCGGGAGGCCGGCGGCCCGGGGTATACCGGCCTGCGGGACGGCGGCGGCCGGGGCCTCCTGCGGCACGGGTCCGGTACCGGTCCGCGGGGCGGCGGCGCCCTCGGTGCCCGCGGTGCCTTCGACGCGGTAGCCGTTCTCCAGGGCCTCCTGGTAGGCCTGCTTGCGCTGCTCGGAAACGTGGTTCACACCGTTCAACGGAATCGTCATCCCCTCTGCCGGACGGACCGGCTCGATGTCAGCGGTGTAGCGGTTGCAGTCGGTCAGGGGCGCGCCGAGCACGAGGAGCCGTGCGGCGAGCTGCTTGAGCGCGCGGTCGCCGTCCCCCTTGGGGCCGGGGTCCGCGCTGAGGACGAGGACACCCTCGCGGTCGGCGAGAGTGCGGCGCACCAGGCCGGAGAGCACCGACTTGGGGCCGAACTCCACGAAGACCCGGAAGCCGTCCCGGTACATCTCCTCGACCCGCGGGGCGAAGTGGACCGGTGCGGTGAGCTGGCCGACCAGCACCTCGCGGTTGCCCGCGATGCGCCGCCCGTAGGAGGCGCCGGGCGCGTCGGCGTACACCGGGAAGGCCGGCGGGCGCACCCGGGTGGCCTCCACGGCCTTCTTGAAGGTGTCCACCGCGTGGGCGACGTAGCGGGTGTGGAAGGCGGCGGCGACGGGCAGCTCGCGGGCGGTCAGGCCCTCCTGACCGCACTCCTGGGCGAAGGCCCGCACCGCCTCGGTGCCGCCGCCCACGACCACCTGGTCGGGGGCGTTGACGTTGCACACCTCGACGTCCTCGTGGCGTGCGGCGATCTTCTCCACCGTCTCCAGGTCCGCGGAGACCGCGGCCATGGTGCCGGGATCCTCGGCTCCCTCGGGCCTCATGGCCATGGCGCGGCCGCGGGCCCGGGCCAGGCGGTGGAGGTCCCGGTCGCCGAGGCTGCCGGCCGCCCAGAGCGCGGTCAGTTCGCCGAAGCTGTGACCGAGCGCGCCGTCGGGTGTGAATCCCAGCTCGCTCAGGTAGCGGTACTGGCCGGCCGAGAGCGCCCCGATGGCGGGCTGGGCGTAGTCGGTGCGGCGCAGTGCGGCCTCCTGCGCGGCGCGGGTCCCCTCGTCGAAGGCCGGCGGCGGGAAGACGGTGCGGCCCAGCGGCTCGGCGCCGGCGAACTCGGCGGCGGCCGCGTCGTAGGCGGCGCGCACCGGGGGCACGGCCATGGCGGCGCGCGCACCCATACGCGGGTACTGGCTGCCCTGCCCGGCGAAGAGCGCGGCCACCTTCACCGGCCCGGCGTCCCCCGCGGCTCCCTCCTTGCCACCGTCCGCGCCCAGGAGTGCGGTGCGCCGGTAGTAGGCGCCGCGCGACAGGGCGAACTCCGGTGCGTCAGGGCGGGCACGCAGTTCCCCGGCGGCGGCGGCGCGCAGTTCGGCCGCCTCCTGGTCTCCCGAGGCCACCAGGGCCAGCCGCGCGTGGCCGGCCGGGACCGGTTCGCCGCCGTCGGCCGGTGCGGCGTCCGACTCCAGCAGGTCCAGCAGCGCCGCCGGATCCTCGGCGTGCCACAGGTGGACGCGGGCGGTGGGGGCGAGTACGGCGAGCCCCTCGCCGGCCGGGTCGTGCTCCTCCAGTACGCAGTGGAAGTTGGTGCCGCCGAAGCCGAAGGAGGAGACGGCCGCGCGGCGGCGCTCGCGCGCCGGGTCGGCGATCCACGGCTGGGTGAGGGTGTTGACGTAGAAGGGCGAGTCGGGGAAGTCGACCGCCTCGCGGGGCCGTTCGACGTTGATGGTGGGAGGGAGCACCTTCTGGTGCAGCGCGAGGGAGAGCTTGATCAGCCCGGCCGCGCCGGCGGCCGCCTTGGTGTGCCCGATCTGCGACTTGACGCTGCCCACCGCGGCGAACTGCCGTTCCTCGCTGGCCGCGGTGTACACCTCGCGCAGCGCCGTCAGCTCCGTCAGGTCACCGACCGAGGTACCGGTGCCGTGGCACTCGACCAGGCCGACCTGCTCGGGGCCGAAGCCGGCGTCGTCGTAGGCCCGGCGCAGCGCGGTGACCTGGCCCTCCCGCCGGGGGGCGTAGATGGACTTGAAGCGGCCGTCGCTGGAGGTGCCGATGCCCCGCAGCACGGAGTAGATCCGGTCGCCGTCACGCTCGGCGTCGGCCAGGCGCTTGAGGGCCAGCATCCCCAGCCCCTCACCTATGAGGGTGCCGTCGCTGTCCTCGTCGAAGGGCCGGATGCGGCCCGACTTGGAGAAGGCCGGGGTCTTGGAGAAACACAGGTACATCAGGATCGTGTTCTCCGCGTCGCAGCCGCCGGTGAGCATCAGGTCGGCGCGGCCGGACACCAGCTCGGAGACGGCCATCCGCACGGCGGCCAGCGAACTGGCGCAGGCGGCGTCCACGGTGCAGTTGGTTCCGCCGAGGTCGAAACGGTTGGCGATGCGCCCGGCGACGACATTGCCGAGCATTCCGGGGAAGGAGTTCTCCTCCCAGGGGGCGAATGCCTTGGTGAACTTGCCGGCGATCTCCTCAGCGTCCTGTTCGCTCAGGCCGCAGCTGCGCACCACTTCCTTGAGCACCGGTGTCTGCAGGCGGGCGGCCAGGGGCTGGGTGAGGGAGTTCGCCCCGGTGATGCCCAGGACGCACCCGGTGCGGGAGGGGTCGTACCAGCCGGAGCCGGGCGCCCCGGCGTCCTTGAGGGTCTGCTTGGCCACCGTCAGGCTGAGCAGCTGGAGGACGTCGGTGACCTCCAGGGTGTTCGGCGGCAGGCCGAACTCCAGCGGGGAGAACGGGACGGTGGGCACGAAACCGCCGCGCTTGGCGTAGGTCTTGTCGGGCGCGGACGGGTCGGGGTCGTAGTAGTCGGAGATCCTCCAGTGGGACTCGGGGACCTCCTCGATGCAGTCGTTGCCCTCGGCGATGTTCTTCCAGAACTCGTTCAGGTCGCCGGAGCGCGGGTAGAGCGCGCCCAGGCCGACGACGGCTATCGGGGTGTCGGAAAGTTTCCTGGCGGAAGGTTGCTGGACCATGGGGACTCCAACCGGTGTCGGGGATGGCTCCTGTGTGGCGGGCGGCGGGGCGTCCGTCATCCCGGGGCGGGGACCGGCTCGGGGGCCGCGGCGGCGGCGATGCGCCGCAGGGCCTCCGGTTCGCGCAGCATCGAGTAGTGGTCCCCGGGGGTGTGCCCGGTGCTCAGGTCGTCGCCGAGCACGGACCAGCCCAGCGGATCGGGAGTGGTGAGAAGACCACGCTCGGGACGCAGCAGGACCAGAGGCAGACCGGCGGGACGCGGCCGGTGCCCGGCCGCCAGCCGGTTGTTGCGCCGCAGGCCGTCGAGGTAGGTGTCGTAGACCTTGCGCAGGCCGGGGAGGGAGGTGCCGGGCCGCAGGACACCGCTGTCCAGTCCGGCGCGCAGCACCCTCTCCAGCGCCGCGTCCGGTCTGCCGTCCGGGCCTTCCGCGCCCTCCGGGAACTCGGTGGGCAGGGCGTCCGGGCCGCCGCCGCGCTTGGCGGCCAGGTACATGCAGAACCAGGGCAGGGCCATGTCGTGCCCGATGGCCTCCTCCGGCTGCACGTAGCCGGGTACGGGCGCGATGCTGTCCAGCAGCACCAGCCGACCCGGCCGTTCGCCCGTCTCCAGCAGGCCGGCGAGCGCGTGCCCGACCACGCCGCCGAAGGACCAGCCCAGCAGGTTCCAGGGCCGCGACAGCAGCTCCCGGGCGCGCAGTTCCTCGGCGGCCCGGGCGGCGAGCCGGTCGATCGAGGTGGTGACGCGTCCGCTGTCCAGGGCCGCCCGGAAGTACTCCGGAACCTGCTCGAGGTCCACCACGTGCAGCCCGGTGCCCGGTGGCAGCGCCTGGGCCAGCCCCGCGTAGTGGGCGGCGGGCAGGGCGCCCGGGTGAACCACCAGTACCCGGGCGGCCTCCGGCCGGTTTCCCTCGCCGAAGGCCCGGACGATCTCGGGCCGGGGGCGTTCAGGCCGCATGCTCGGCCTGCTTCTCGGCGATGTAACGGGCCAGCTGTGCGATGGTCGGGTGGTACCACAGCGCGGTGGTCTCCAGCTCGAAACCCAGCCAGTCCTCCAGTTCCCCGGAGAGGACCAGCGCTTCGGTGGAGTCCAGGTCGAACTCGTCGAAGTACTGCTCGGGGTCGACCTCGGCGGGCGCGACGCCCAGCTTGTGGGCGACCTTCTCCAGCAGCCACTGCTGGACCGCCTCGGCGGTGAGCGGTTCCGCGGCGGTGCGGGCGGTCTGGACGGACGGGGTGTCGGACACGGGGTCTCTCCTTCTGGATGGCCTCGGGGGCCGGGACACGGCCGCCGGATCGGCGGCCTGGATTCCGAGCATCTGGGTCAGTTCCGCCACCAGCCACGCGGCGGCCGGGCGAGCGGAGGCCCGGCGGTACGCGTGCGTCGCGGACACGGGGTCAGGCGGCCGCGTCGCGGGACCTGCGCAGCGCTTCGCGGATCGCTTCGGCCGAGGCGAGGCCGGAGTCGAACGCGGACTCGTGCAGGCCGATGACGTCCGGGCCGAGTTTGCGCGAGTGGAAGTAGGAGCCGGCGAACATCAGGCGTCCGGCGGGGTCGTTGAGGGAGTAGATCTCGCTCTGGAGCCTGCGGGCCTCCAGGGTGAAGACCGGGTGCCGGTAGGCGATCTCCTCGATGACGTGCTCGTCGCGGATGTCCACTCCGCTGTCCAGGGTGAGGAAGTAGTCCCTGGTCCCCCCCTCCAGGCACTGGAGGTCGTTGAGGTGGTAGTTCACCCAGGAGACCTGCTCGCCGTCGCGGTCCCGGCGGCCGTAGTTCCAGCTCCGCCAGGTGGTCCGGTCCTCCGGCATCACCGACGGGTCGGTGTGCAGGGTGGCGCGGGTGGGGTGGTAGGCGAAGGCCTCCAGCATCCGCTGCCGCGGGGTGGGGTTCTCCAGCATCGCCAGGGAGTCGTCCGCGTGGGTGGCCAGGACCGCGTAGTCGAAGCGCTCGGCTCCGGCCGCGGTCCGCACCACGACGCCGTCCGGCTCCTGCCGCACGCCCAGCACGGCAGTGGCCGGGCGTATCCGGGCGCGGGCCGCGCGCAGCCGGGCGGCAGCGGCGCGCACGTAGGAGACGCTGCCGCCGGTCACCGTCCGCCAGGGGGCGGTGCGTCCTCCCAGCCCCTCGGCGCCGTGGGCGAAGAAGAAGGCGATCACCGTGGAGGCGGGCATGTCCCAGATGCGGTCGGCGGGCACCGACCAGGCCGCCGTGGAGATCAGCACGATGAAGCCGTACCGGAACTCCTCGGAGTAGCCGTGCCGGTCGAGGTACTCCCCCAGCGGGATGTCGGCCTGCTTGCGGACGAAGTGCCTGGGCGACTCGGCGAGGAAGCGCCGGGCCTCCTGCCACAGCCGGACGAACTCCTCCGGGTACCGGGCCCGCACCTCCTCCTCCGACCTCTCGAAGTCGTCGGACACGTAGGCGCTCTTGACGTCCAGGTCGAAGAAGCAGAACTTCCCCGGGTGGCTCTGCGTCGCCACGCCCAGGTCGGCGAAGAAGCGGGTGAGCTTCGGGTAGTGCGGCTCGTTGTAGACGATGAAGGCGGTGTCCAGCCCGAAGGTGCGTCCGGCGTCCTCCACCTCGACCGTGTAGGCGTGTCCGCCCAGCCGCGGCTCGGACTCGAACAGTGTCACCTGGGCGTCCTCACACAGCCCGCAGGCTGCCGAGATGCCCGCCGCCCCGCCCCCTACGACGGCGACCTGCGGCTTCATCGGCTCCTCCTCATGGAACTCGCGGGGCCCGGTGCGATTCCCCGGGCTTCGAAGGGCAGGGTGAACACAGTGCTCTCCTTGCTTGTGGCCGCTTCCCCACGCGGACGCGGGGCGAGCGGACAGGGTCTTTCGAACCTTCCGGTACGGGTCGGCGACTTCTGTCCGTATCCGGCTTAGCGAGAATTTCTGGACAGGGGAAACGGATACCGCCGATTCACCTTCCGCCTTTCGGCGCGCTTCAGGGCAGGAGAATCGAGAAACAACCGTCATTACAACAGGGAAACCAGATGGTTACCTGCTTGGAAACCTTCTCGGGTATACGGAGGTGACGGTGGGCGAAACGGGCTCCGGCGAGAAGGCCCCCTGCGTTCCGGTCCGGCTCCGGCCAGGGGCCGGGACCCTCCTGGAACCGGCCGGCGCAGGTGGCCGACGCTTGGGCGGGAAACCCGGGAAGAGGCCCCCGGCCATGAACCCGAAGGTCCCGGGGGGAGGGCGACGGCCGCTGGGCCGCAGCGTCCGCTCACCACCGACAGGGCAGCCCACTCTGCTCAACTCTCCAATGAGAAAGGGTACTTGAAACATCGCATCGGCGCGTGAGCCCGCTCCGCCGCCCGGCGGCCCTACTCGGCCGATAGGACCGGCCCTGCCCCCTCGGCTGCCGCGGCACCGCCCGAAGGAAGTCGCCGGCCCGCCGCTAACAAACTGCTCGGCGCGCATGCTTCGGAAGTTCCCACGAACACACCGGCAATCACCGATCGCCACCCCCGTGCTTTCAAGGCGAAAGAGGTCCGAGCCCCCGCTGCGTCTCGGAACGGGCATGACCTTATCAGGGCGCGCGTGCCCCCTGCATTAACAGCACACATCTTCTTCACACGCCCCAGGGAATTCGACATGGCGTCAACACGGAGTCGCGGTGATACCGGCGGCGGTATGCGGCCTCGGATTATGCGGTAAACGCACGGGCAAACCGGTGTTCACCCAGCGCTCCCCCTGCGTTCCCTCCCGTCGCACCCCATACGACCCGGGCCGACTCCGGCGGCCCGTGCGCCGCCGGCTCCGAAGCGGGGCTACGGTGGAGAGAGACTCCGCCGGCGCCCCGACGAAGGGGGACGACATGGTGTCCCACAGTGTGGGCGGGATGTCCCTGACCGGTCTCCGCGCCGCCTTCGCCGGCGAGGTCGTCACGCCCGGCGACCCGTCCTACGACGGCGCCCGTACCGTCTTCAACGCGATGATCGACAGGCGCCCCGCCGTCATCGCCCAGTGCGAGACCGACCATGACGTGGCCGAGGCGATCCGGTTCGGGCGGGAGAACGGGCTGGAGATCGCGGTCCGCGGCGGCGGGCACAGCGTCGCGGGCATGGCACTGACCGAGGGCGGCCTCGTCATCGACCTGAGGCGCATGCACACGGTCGCGGTCGACCCCGGCAGGCGCACCGCGCGGGTCGGCGGCGGTGCCGTCATGCGCCACCTGGACCGGGCCACCGAGCCGTACGGTCTGGCGACGACCGGCGGCCGGGTGTCCACCACCGGGGTGGGCGGATTCGTGCTGGGCGGCGGGGCGGGCTGGCTGGACCGCAGGTTCGGCCTGGCGAGCGACAACCTGCTGGCCGTCGAACTGGTCACCTCGGACGGCCGCACCGTGCGCGCGAGCGGGGAGGAGAACCCGGAGTTGTTCTGGGCGCTGCACGGCGGTGGCGGCAACTTCGGCGTGGCCACCTCCTTCACTCTGCGGCTGCATCCGCTTCCGGTGGTGACCGCGGCCCTGCTGATGTGGCGGCCCGAGGCGGGTCCGGAGGTGGCGCGGACCTACCGCGACTTCATGGAGTCCGCCCCGGACGAGGTCGGCGGGGGGCTCATCTACCTGACCGCCCCGCCCGAGGAGTTCGTCCCCCGCGACATGCCCGGGAAGCTCGCCTGCGCGGTGCTGGTCACCTACGCGGGCGGGATGCAGGAGATGCGCGACGTGGCCGAGCCCGTACTCGACATGGGCCACGACGCCGAGATGATCGCCGAGATGTCCTACGCCGACCTGCAGTGCATGCTCGACGACCCGCCCGGCTACCGCAACTACTGGTCGGCCGAGTACCTGGCCTCCCTCCCGGACCCGGCCGTGGACGCCTTCTGCGCCCGCGCCGCCGATCTGCTCGTGCCCTCCCCCTCCCAGCACGTGCTCTTCCCCCAGGGCGGCGCGGTCGCCCGGGGCCCAAAGGGCCATCCGGTTCCCTGGCGGCGGGCGCCGTGGGCGGTCCACCCCTTCGGGCTGTGGGAGGACCCGGCCGACGACGAACGCGTCAGGCGGTGGGCCCACGACGTACGCGCCGACGTCAGGCCCTGGTCGACCGGCGCGGTCTACCTCAACTTCATCGGGCGCGAGGGCGAGGACCGCGTCGTCGCCGGATTCGGGCCGGACAACCACCGGCGGCTGGCCGCGGTCAAGGCCGAATACGACCCCGGCAACGTCTTCCGGCTCAACCACAACATCAGGCCCCGCTGACGCCACACCCGCACGGACTGCTGCGTGCGGCGCCGGGCTGCTCCGGGCGGGGTCAGGCCCCCGGTGAGGCGAGGAACCGCCCCATGGCGGCGAGCACCGACGGCTCGACGCGGTAGTACACCCAGGTGCCGCGGCGCTCGGAGGTGAGCAGTCCGGCCTCGCGGAGCTTCTTCAGGTGGTGGCTGACGGTGGGCTGGGAGACCCCGACGTCGGAGATGTCGCACACACAGGCCTCACCGCCTTCGTGCGAGGCCACCAGGGAGAACAGCCGAAGCCGCACCGGGTCGCCCAGCGCCTTGAACATCGCGGCGGTCCGCTCGGCCTCCTCGGCCGTCAGCGGGCGCTCGGTCAGCGGCGGGCAGCACGGCTCCACCCCCGGGGCCGGGGCCGGCAGCGCCTTGGTGTTCGGCATACACCTATGTTGACACGTGTCGAATCAGCCGGGCCAGAGTACATGGCCTCTAAAGCCATCCCGCGCGGCGCGGACTCCGTTTTCCGGTTTATGCCCTCCTTTCAGGTGTTACCCGTTCACGCGGCACCGCGGGCTCCCGGCCACCGCGCACCGGGGCGGGGCCGGCGGTTCCGGACGAGGACGCGTGAAAGGGGAGAAACATGACGACGATGGCCAGTGAGATGCTGCGCACCTACCCGGCCGACCTCGGCGGCGTGAACCGTCAGGCCATGGAGCGCTGCATCGCCGAGTGCTTCGACTGCTCGCAGGCCTGTACGGCGTGCGCGGACGCCTGTCTGTCGGAGGACATGGTCGCCGAGCTGCGCAAGTGCATCCGCACCAACCTGGACTGCTCGGACATCTGCGAGGCAACCGGCAAGGTCCTGTCCCGGCACACCGGCTACGACGCCAACATCACCCGCACCCAGCTCCAGGCCTGCGCCATGGTCTGCAAGTCCTGCGCGGAGGAGTGCGAGCGTCACACCGACACGCACGAGCACTGCCGCGTCTGCGCCGAGGCGTGCCGCCGCTGCGAGCAGGCCTGCAACGAGCTGCTGGCGACCCTCTGAGACCGAGGACCGCCGCCCTCCACCGCCCCGGCCCCCGCGGCCGGGGCGGTTTCCCGTACGAGCCGCGGCCGTGCCCGGGCGGAACCGGCCGGTTCCGCTCCCCGGCCCCGGAGGGCGGCGGGGAGCGTCAGACCTCGTCCCCGCTCCAGCCGTCGCTGCGCGGGGGCCCCTGGAGGGCGCGCCGGCGCCCGGTGTACCCGCGGGCGCGGGGGGCGTACTCCTCCTCGTCGACGGCGGGGATGCCCGCCTCCCGCGGCATCACCCACGTCGTGAAGGTGAGCGGCAGGGCGCGGCCGGCGACCATCGCCGGCACGCTCGTCATGCCGTCTCCTTCCGCGCGTCGCCCTGCCGCTCACCGGCCCTGCGGTAGGCGGCCAGACCGGGGGTGGTGGTGACGCCGTGCACGACGGTGCTGGCGGCGATGACCAGCGTTCCGGCGGCCAGTACCACCGGGTCGGCGCCGAGCCGGTGGGCCTCCATGGTCAGGTAGAACAGGGCCGACACGCCGATGGGCCCGAACCAGCCCGTGAAGAGGGTGTCGCGCCAGGTCAGGGAGAGCGGCCGCTTCAGCGCCAGCAGGACCGGCAGGCGGCGCAGCAGCAGGACGCCCAGGACCAGCAGGGCACCGCGCCACCAGCCCAGCTCGCCCCATTCGCGCCACGGGATCACGGCGCCGAGCACGACGAACAGCGGCAGGACGAGGAAGCGGTTGACCGCCTCGTCGTTCTTGTCCTCGTCGGCGCGTTCGCTGACCGAGCTCGTCGCGTTGAAGGCCAGTCCGCCGGCGAAGACGGCGAGGACTCCGTCCAGGCGCATCAGCCCGGACGCCCCGAGGACGAGGAGGGCCAGCAGCAGGGTGTAGACGAGCAGGGGGCCGGACTGGACGGTCCGGTACTCCTCCGCCTTGCGCAGCGCCCCGCCCCCCAGCGCGCCCGCCACCGCTCCGAAGACGACGGCGCCCAGCACCTGCCACAGGGATTCCAGCAGCGCGTCGGCGCCGCTCAGGGTTCCGGCGATCGCCACCGCGACCAGCACCAGGGGCAGGGCGAGACCGTCGTTGGCGCCCGACTCCAGGGAGAGCAGTTGCCGGGTGCGGTCGGTGACCGTCTTCTCGGCCGGTCCGCCGGTGACCACGCTGGAGGCGAGCACCGGATCGGTGGGGCACAGGGCCGCGCCCAGCAGCGCCGCCGCACCCAGCCCGATCCCGAGGACGGCGGCCGACAGCGCCGTGGTGATCAGCGCCATCCCCAGCATGGCCGCTGCCAGCAGGACGGCCACCGGTTTCACCCTCGAGCGCACGTCGCGGAACGGGTAGCGCAGGGCGACCGCCATCACCGACACCGCCAGGAGCAGCCGGGATGCCTCGTGCAGTTCGCTGTGTCCCTCGACCACGGTGGGCAGGTCGAGCACGCCCAGCACCTCGGGGCCGAAGACGACCCCGGTCAGCAGCGCCAGCAGCGGCCCGCTCAGCGGAGCCCGCTGGACACGTACCGAGAGGGCCGCGACGATCAGGGCGAGGGCCGCGGTGACGGTCAGGACTCTGTCCAGCATGTCCGGGCGGCTGCCCCGGTCTGTTTTTGTCATGCACCAGCAGCAGCACCGCCCTCCCGCTGGGAGGGCGTCCGGGGGATACGGCGGCCGGGAGCACCCGGACGGAGCACCGGCCGGAGGCCCGGCGCGAGTGCCCGGGAGCGGCCGCGCCCCCTCCGGTGTCCTACATGTGTTCGCCTCCGGTACGGAGGAGCGGTGCCGTCTCATCCGAAGGGGTGGTGTCGGGCGGTCTCCGCCGGCTCCTCGCGTTCTGACGGGCCGTCAGCGGAAATCCGGCCCGTCAGGAAGCCGCGACGGCGGGTCGCACTGAGGAGAGGAGAAACCCTTGAGGGCAGCCGACTCGAGTGATCGCGCCGCTCACCGGGGTCGCCGCATCCCGCGTCAGCGCCGGGGCCCCGGCGGGCCGGGAACGGCCGCCAGCCCCCACCGGCGGGAGCGGGCACGCCGCCGGGAGGGCCGGTTCCCGCCCCGGCGGGCCGGGATGTAGGCGGGGCGCAGCAGGTCCCCGGCGCACGGGAGACCACCACCAGCGACACGCCTCCCCCGAGGACGCGGGCGGGGTCCGGTCACCGGGCCCCGCCCGCACGCCCGCCCGGCGGATCGTCGCTCCAGGGGACGGTGCGCCAGGGGCCGGCCGGGTCCGGCCACCACTCAGCCGCTGCTCGATGTCGGTGCGCGGCCGCCACGGCATGTGCACCGGTTCGCCCCGCGTTTCCCCCGCCGTCTTCCCGGCGGCCGTTCCGCCCCACGCGTCCACCGCGCAGTCACTCCACGGAGTGATCAGGTCACCTTCCGATACGGGATGGGCCCCGTTCGCGCCGTCCTTCGTTCCGCTGCGCACAGCGGCCCCTGGTCCCGGCTCCTCACATCCTTCTCGTAAGCTCCGCGCACCCCCACCACCTCCGGCCCGCCGGGCGGCCCGCGAGGCGGCGCGAGTGCCCGGCCGTACGGGGGGAAGGGCTGCGGTGTGCCCGCTCTCCCTTCCCGCCCGTCCTCCCGCCCCCGCTCCGAGCGCGAGCGGCTCGCCCAGGAGCTGCTGGACCGCGCGACTCCGGTGATGAGCGCGCTGGGCGTGCTCTTCCTGCTGCTCGTGCTCGGCGAACGGCTGGCCCGGCCCGGCAGCGCGCTGAGCACGGCCATGGCCGTGGCCTGCTGGCTGCTGTGGGCGGTGTTCGCGGCGGAGTTCCTCGTCCGTCTGCTCATCGCCCCCGACACCGGGGCCTTCTGGCGCCGCAACTGGTGGCAGCTGCTCTTCCTGGTGCTGCCCTTCCTCCGTGTACTGCGACTGGCGCACTCGGTGCGGATGCTGCGCACCGGCCGGGTGCTCTCCTCGGTGGTGCGCTCCTCCCGCTCGGCGCGCCGGGTGCTCGGCGGCCGGATCGGCTGGCTGGCGGCCGTCTCGGCGATCACCGTCCTGGGCAGCGGTGAACTGCTGTACGAGTTCGGCTCCTACCGTTCCCTGGGCGAGGCACTGCACGCCACCGCGCTGGCCACCGTCACCGGGGAGCCGCTGAACCGGCCCGGCGTCTTCCCCAAGGTCCTGGAGATCGCTCTGGCGGTCTACTCGGTCGCCGTCTTCGCCACTCTCGCGGGCAGCCTGGGGGCCTACTTCCTGGAGTCGCGCACCACCGGCGACCACTCGGCCGGGGCCGGCAGCGGAGGGGGTGAGGACTCCTGGCCGACCGTGGGCGGCTGAGCGGCTGGGCGGCTACCTACATGGACAGCGACCCGGCGTCCTCGAAACGGAAGGTCACCCACACGAAGTCGCCACCCCGGATCCGCCGCCGCACACCGCGCAGCACCAGGCGGGTCCTCCTTCCTCCGGGCCGATCAGGGTGTCCGGGGTCGGCTCCATCCCGTCCTCGGCCACCTCGCCGCGTTGGCCCCCGGCGAGTCCACCTCGCCCGCGCCCGGGATCTCCCCCCGGTCACCGGTGTCCCCGCACCCCGCGGCCGTGAGTGCGAGGATGACTGCCGGCAGCGGGGCGAGCGGACGGCGCAGAGCACGCGGGATCCCGAACGGCGCCCCGTTCACCCGGCCTCCTCCGGGCTCGTGCGGCGGGCCCGGAACAGCAGCAGCATGCTCACCAGGGCCAGCAGGACGAGCACGATGCCCGTGACGACCTCGTTGGCCTGTGCCGCCCCGGGGGTGTTCCGCGGGCCTCCGTAGTCGATCAGGACCGGCGCGACCAGCAGCCACACGCCGAGGAGCAGGACGATCAGGTCCGACAGCCACCCGCGCGGGCGTACGATCCGGGCGAAGGCGACGAGCAGCAGCACGATGCCCACACCGGTCTCGTTGCGCTGGGCGTCGACCGCGGCGTCGTCGTACGGGTACCCGAGGAACCACGAGGCCAGAATCAGCCAGATGCCGGCCAGCATCATCAGGCCGGTCACGATCTGGTCCCGCATCCCCGAGGGGCCGGGTGTGGTCGCGGCGTCCCGGGCGGCTGCCGGTCCGCGCGGGGAGGAATGACGAGCCATGAGAACTCCTTAGGGGATCTTCCCGACCATCTTCGTGCCGTTCGCGGCGGTTCGCCCGGTGCGCACCCTCCCCCCGGCTCCGTTCGGCGGCCTCCGCCCCCGGATCACCCTTCCGTCCGCGCCCCGGCCGCTGCCCCGACGTCCGACAGGGAGCTGCCCGAGCCGGCCTGGGATCGGGTGATCACGCTGAACTTGCCGTCGGTCTCCAGCACCACCACGGCCACCTCCTCGACCGAGCCGATCCCCTGGGAGCGGATCGCCTGGAGCACCTCGCTCTCGGTGACACGCTGCCGGGCCATCGCCTCGCCGAGCAGCGAGCCGTCGCTCAGCAGCAGGGTCGGTTCGGCCTTGATCAGCCGCCGGAAGCCGCGGGAGCGCACCGCCGTCCAGGCGCTGACGAGCTGGAGGGCCACCAGCGCCGCCAGGGCGAGCACCCCCTCCGAGAGGGAGACGGTCGCGTTGAGCGCGATGGTGGCCAGGGTCGACCCCAGGGCCACGGTGACCACCAGGTCGAACGCGTTCATCTTCGCCAGCGTGCGTTTGCCCGAGAGCCGCACCGCCGTGACCAGGGCCGCGTAGGAGCACGCCGCCATGACCGCCACACGCAGCAGTTCGTATCCGGTGTCGAAGAACATCGAAGACGATTACCCGGTGGTCCCGTTCCGCAACATGCCCGCACCCGCCTGCGACCGGACCGGCACCCGCCCGGCCGGTGCGGTCAGCCGGGACGGGAGGCGTGCAGACCGGCGGCGACCAGCTTGCGGACGGCGATCACGGCGGCGGCCGCCGCGATGGTGCCCCAGCTCGGGTCGCCGGCCAGCCGCAGCAGCCCCGCCGCTGTCAGGAAGTCCAGGAGGGCCGCGAGCGCGGGCACGAGCCGCCTCGCCTCCGCGAACACCACCGCGGCGGCCACCAGCCCGAAGGCCGTGGTGGCCAGCGCCGCCAGGTCCAGGACCGTGGTCATACCGGTCCAGCCGGAGCGCGCGAGGAGCCCTCCGCCTCCTTGCGGTGTTCGCGTTCGATCTCGGCGCGCTCGGCCGCGATCTCCCGGCCGAGGAAGAAGTTCAGGGCGGTGCGGATCGCCGCGATCGCGGCGAGCTGCCCGATCTCGGTGAAGCTCGGCGCGACGGCCGTGCGCAGTACGTCCCCGGCGAGCTGGAACTCCAGGCCGAGTGCGAGGAAACGTCCCAGGGTGAGCCGGATTCTGTTGAACCTGCGGTCCGGCCCGGCTCCGCGCGCCATGGTCAGCAGGAAGCGCCCGAACGCCCAGACGGCGCCCACGAAGATGATCAGGGCACCCGCCGCCTCCACCAGCTTCACCAGAAGGTCGACCGCTTCCCTGAGAGCGGACTCGGGCAGCACTTCGGCGGTTGTGTCCATGATCGGCGAGTACCCGCACCGGTCCGTCCATTCCGCGAGCGGCCGATATGACCCACCTCATCCGAGTTCGTTCGGGTTCACCATGCACGGCGAGGAATGTCCGCGGTGGTCGGCCGGTTGTACTCGTCGCGGGTGCCGGAGGGCGGGACAGTGTCCCCGGGCCTCACACACCGCCTGCGAGGACGATCGTCCGGCTGAAGCCTCGCAGTGCCACTCGCCGCGAAGGCGACCGCCGCCACCCGGCGCCCGCACCCGACCGGCGCCGGCCAGGTTCCCCCCGTCCTGGCCGGCGCCTCCCCCTGTCCGGACACCGCGCCCCGGGGCCCTCGCCGGGCACGCCGGCGAAGCGGTGGCCGCCGGAATCCGTCCCGCGCCACGCGGGAG
This sequence comes from Streptomyces sp. ATLC9, assembly GCF_057196705.1. Lineage (NCBI taxonomy): Bacteria > Bacillati > Actinomycetota > Actinomycetes > Kitasatosporales > Streptomycetaceae > Streptomyces > Streptomyces sp. ATLC9. Next base: position 18,173 of record NZ_JBXUOY010000070.1, read on the forward strand.
GCCCCTGCCGTGACGCGGTGGCGGCCCGGTCCACGAGGGCGTGTCCCACGGCATGGAGGCGGACACGACGTACATCGAGCCGCCGGTGTGCGCGTCGGCCGGCGGCGACGCGGGCGGCGGGTCGGTGTCGCCCCGCGACCGGGTGCGTCTGAGCGCCGGGGACCGGCGCGGGCTGCTCACCTACCGCTGACCCGGCCGCTCCCGGCCGTCCGCCCCGCGGAAGGGGCCTTGCCCCCTCATGCGCGGACGGTACGGGCGGCCCGCCCGGAAAACCGCCCCCGGCGGCCGCGGGCCCCGCCCGGGGCGGCGGCGTGGCGGGGCGAGGGGGACGGGGCCGCGGAGAAGCGCCCCCGTCCGTCCTTCGTGTCAGGCCAGGCTCGCCAGCGCCTGGTTGAGGGTCCGCGACGGGCGCATGACGGCCGAGGCCTTGGCGTCGTCGGGGCGGTAGTAGCCGCCGATGTCGGCCGGGGAGCCCTGGACGGCGGCCAGCTCGCCGACGATCGTCTGTTCCTGATCGCTCAGCTGCCGCGCCAGCGGACCGAACGCCTGCGCGAGCTCGGTGTCGTCGGTCTGCTTCGCCAGCTCCTGCGCCCAGTACAGCGCCAGGTAGAAGTGGCTGCCGCGGTTGTCGATGCCGCCGATGCGGCGGGTGGGCGACTTGTCCTCGTTGAGGAAGGTGGCCGTGGCCCGGTCCAGGGTGTCGGCCAGCACCTGGGCCTTGGCGTTGTCCGTGGTCTGCGCCAGGTGCTCGAAGCTGACCGCCAGGGCCAGGAACTCGCCCAGGCTGTCCCAGCGCAGGTAGTTCTCCTTGACCAGCTGCTGGACGTGCTTGGGCGCGGAGCCGCCGGCGCCGGTCTCGAACAGGCCGCCGCCGTTCATCAGCGGGACGACGGAGAGCATCTTGGCGCTCGTGCCCAGCTCGAGGATCGGGAACAGGTCGGTGAGGTAGTCGCGCAGCACGTTGCCGGTGACCGAGATGGTGTCCTCGCCGCGGCGGATGCGCTCCAGGGAGAACTTCGTGGCGTCCACCGGCGCCATGATCTCGATCCGCAGGCCCTCGGTGTCGTGCTCGGCCAGGTAGGCGCGGACCTTCTCGATCAGCCTGGCGTCGTGGGCGCGCGTCTCGTCCAGCCAGAACACCGCCGGGGCGCCGGTGGCACGGGCGCGGGTGACGGCCAGCTTGACCCAGTCCCTGATCGGGGCGTCCTTGGTCTGGCACATGCGGAAGATGTCGCCGGCGCCGACCGTCTGCTCCAGTACGACGTTGCCGTCGCCGTCGGTGACCCGGACGGTGCCGGTGGCCGGGATCTCGAAGGTCTTGTCGTGGCTGCCGTACTCCTCGGCCTTCTGCGCCATCAGGCCGACGTTGGGCACCGAGCCCATGGTGGCCGGGTCGAAGGCGCCGCTTGCGCGGCAGTCGTCGATGACGGCCTGGTAGACGCCGGAGTAGGAGCTGTCGGGCAGGACCGCGAGGGTGTCGTGCTCCTGGCCGTCGGGGCCCCACATGTGGCCGGAGGTGCGGATCATGGCCGGCATGGAGGCGTCGACGATGACGTCGCTGGGAACGTGCAGGTTGGTGATCCCGCGGTCGGAGTCGACCATGGCCAGCTCGGGGCCCTCGGCCAGCTCCGCCTCGAAGGACTCCTTGATCTTCGCGCCCTCGGGCAGCGACTCCAGGCCCTTGAGGATGCCGCCGAGGCCGTCGTTCGGGGTGAGGCCGGCGGCGGCGAGGGTCTGGCCGTACTCGGCGAAGGTCTTCGGGAAGAAGGCGCGCACCACGTGGCCGAAGATGATCGGGTCGGAGACCTTCATCATGGTGGCCTTCAGGTGGACCGAGAACAGCACGCCCTCGGACTTGGCGCGGGCGACCTGCTCCTTCAGGAACTCGCGCAGCGCGGCCACCCGCATGACGGCCGCGTCCACGACCTCGCCGGCGAGTACGGGCACGGACTCACGCAGCACGGTGGTGGAGCCGTCGTCGCCGACCAGCTCGATGCGGAGCGTGTCGTCCTTGCCGAGGACCGCGGACTTCTCGGTGGAGCGGAAGTCGTCCACGCCCATGGTCGCCACGTTGGTCCTGGACTCGGGGGTCCAGGCGCCCATGCGGTGCGGGTGGGTCCTGGCGTAGTTCTTCACCGAGGCGGGGGCGCGGCGGTCGGAGTTGCCCTCGCGCAGCACCGGGTTGACGGCGCTGCCCTTGACCTTGTCGTAACGGGCGCGGATCTCCCGCTCCTCGTCGGTCCCGGGGTCGTCGGGGTAGTCCGGGAGCGCGTAGCCCTTCTCCTGGAGCTCGGCGATCGCGGCCTTGAGCTGCGGGATGGAGGCCGAGATGTTCGGCAGCTTGATGATGTTGGCCTGAGGGGTCTTGGCCAGCTCGCCCAGCTCGGCGAGCGCGTCACCGATGCGCTGCTCCTCCTTGAGGTACTCGGGGAAGACCGCGATGATCCGCCCCGCCAGGGAGATGTCGCGGCTCTCCACGGAGACGCCCGCCTTGGCGGCGTAGGCCCTGACCACCGGCAGGAAAGAGTACGTCGCCAGGGCCGGGGCCTCGTCGGTCTGTGTGTAGATGATGGTCGAGTCAGTCACCGGGTGCTCCGCTCCACGTCTGCAACATTGCTCGACATCAAGATATCCCGTGGAGGGCTTCCTCCCGAAAGTGCCCCGGGCCCGCGGGGGGGGGGGGGGGGGGGGGGGGGGGCGGCCGG
>NZ_JBXUOY010000071.1:0-20821 GCF_057196705.1 Streptomyces sp. ATLC9
ATCAGTTTGTGACGGAGTGCGGGCAGTTGCGGGTGGACGCCGGTCCGCCCTGGCGGCGAACCGGCGTTCCCTGCCCTGCTCCGCAGGAGCTTCGTTTCCTCCCCGCCCTAAAGGACGGGGTATCCACGAAGGAGAGCCCCGATGACAGCCGATGAGGGAACCGGGGAAGCAGAGCAAGCGCGCGGGGGCTTCGGAGCCGAGTCCGCCGGGGACGCCGAGGGCTCCGGCGCCGGGTACGCCGATGCCGAGCGGGCCCGCAGGCTCGCGGCGTGGACCGCGGCGCGGCGGAAGCTGTCCGACGGCCCGGTGGACGGGACGATCGCCGAACGGCTGGCCCGGCTGGCGCGGGAGGGCGCCGGAGTCTGCGACCTGGACGGCAGTCCCGACATCTACGGGGACGGGATCGTCGCCCGTCTGGAGGAGCGCACCGCCGCCGCGCTGGGCTGCGAGGCCGCCGCGTTCTTCCCCACCGGCACCATGGCCCAGCAGGTCGCCCTGCGCTGCTGGGCGGGGCGCACCGGCAGTCCGGTCGTCGCCCTGCACCCGATGGCGCACCCCGAACGCCACGAGCGGGGCGCGCTGGGGCGGCTGAGCGGGCTGAGCACCGTGCACCCCACCTCCGAGCCGCGCCCGCCCACCGCCGGGGAGGTACGGGAGCTGGAGGAGCCCTTCGGCACGCTGATGCTCGAACTCCCGCTGCGCGAAGCCGGTTTCGTACTGCCCGCCTGGGGCGAGCTGGTGGCGGTGACCGAGGCCGCGCGGGAGCGGGACGCGGTGGTGCACTTCGACGGCGCGCGGCTGTGGGAGTGCACCGCGCACTTCGGGCGCACGCTCCCGGAGATCGCCGCCCTGGCCGACAGCGTGTACGTCTCCTTCTACAAGTCCCTGGGCGGCCTCTCGGGTGCCGCCCTGGCCGGTCCCGCGGACTTCGTGGCGCAGACGCGCGCCTGGCGGCACCGCTACGGCGGGCAGGTCTTCCAGCAGTGGCCCGCCGCGCTGTCCGCCCTGGTGGGGCTGGAGCGGGAACTGCCCCGGCTGCCTGGTTACGCCGCCCACGCCAGGGCGATCGCGGCGGCGCTGCGGGCGGGGCTGGCGGAGGCCGGGGTGCCGTGGTTCCGGATCCATCCGGACGAGCCGCACACCCACCAGTTCCAGGTGTGGCTGCCGTACGGCGCCGACGGCCTGACGGAGGCGGGGATCCGGCAGGCCGAGGAGGAGGGGACGGTGCTGTTCCGTGTCTGGGGCTCACCGGGTACGCCCGGCCCGCCGGGGACGGCCGTGACCGAGGTGACGGTGGGCGCCCCGGGCCTGCGCTGGGGGGCGGGGGAGGTTCGCGACGCGCTGTACGGCTTCCTCTCCCGCGTCCCGGAACGGGGCACGGCCGCCGGGGGCCCGGGGGGCTGAGAACGCCCCCGGCCCTCAGGCGCCCCCGCCGCCCGCCCGCACCAGCCCCGTCTCGTACGCCAGCACCACCGCCTGCACCCGGTCGCGCAGTTCCAGCTTGGTGAGGATGCGGCCCACGTGCGTCTTGACGGTGGCCTCCGAGAGCACCAGGCGCCGGGCGATCTCGCCGTTCGACAGCCCCTGTGCCACCAGCAGCAGCACCTCGTGCTCGCGGTCCGTCAGCCGCTCCAGCTCTTCGGGCACGGACCGGCCGGATGCGGCGGGCAGCAGGGAGGCGAAGCGGTCGATCAGACGGCGGGTGGTGGAGGGGGCGACCACCGCGTCGCCGCTGTGGACGGCGCGGATCGCGGCCAGCAGTTCCCCGGGGGGTACGTCCTTGAGCAGGAAGCCACCCGCCCCGGCCCGCAGGGCGGAGAAGGCGTACTCGTCGAGGTCGAAGGTGGTCAGGATCAGCACCCGGGGGCCGCCGGGGCCGCCCTCGCCCCCCTCGCAGACGCGGCGGGTGGCCTCGACCCCGTCGAGGCGGGGCATCCGCACGTCCATCAGCACCACGTCCACGGCCGTGGTGCGGAGCTTCTCCAGTGCCTCGGCGCCGTCCCCGGCCTCGGCGACGACCTCCATGTCGGGCTGGGCGTCCAGCACCATGCGGAAGCCGGTGCGCAGCAGCGCCTGGTCGTCGACGAGCATCACACGGACGGTCATGTTCTTCCCTGAGGTGGTGTCGTGGGGCGGGGCCGCGGAGGACGCGGGGCGGGGGCGGCTCGCCGCGCGGAGCTTCTCACACGGTGCTCTTCAGCGGCAGCACCGCGCTGATCCGGAAGCCGCCGCCGGGCCGCGGCCCGGCGTCCAGGCTGCCACCGACCATGCCGACGCGCTCGCGCATGCCGATCAGCCCCTGGCCGAGCCCGTCCAGCCCGCCGACCTCGTACAGCTCGCGCTGCGCGCCGCGGCCGTCGTCCTCGGCCAGCAGGGTCAGGTCGTCGGCGCCGTAGGTCAGCCGCACCGTCGCGCCGACGTCCGGGCCGCCGTGCTTGCGGGTGTTGGTCAGCGCCTCCTGCACGATGCGGTACGCGGTCAGCTCGACGCTGCTGGGCAGCGGCCGGGGGGTGCCCTCGATGCGGAAGTCCACGGTCAGGCCCGCGCCGCGCACCTGCTCGACGAGATCGGCGAGCTGCTCGACACCGGGCTGGGGCACGTACTCGCCGCCCTCGGAGCGCTCGCCGGTGCGCAGCACGCCCAGCAGCCTGCGCATCTCCGACAGCGCCTGGCGTCCGGTCCCGGAGATGGTCGCCAGCGCCTGCCGGGCCTGCTCGGGCGCGGTGTCCATGACGTAGGCGGCGCCGTCGGCCTGGACGACCATCACCGAGACGTTGTGCGCGACCACGTCGTGCAGTTCACGCGCGATCCGGGCCCGCTCGGCGGCGACGGCGACCTTGGCCTGCGCCTCGCGCTCCCGCTCCAGACGGGCGGCCCGCTCCTCCAGCTGCGCGTAGTACGCGCGCCGGGTGCGCAGCGAGTCGCCCAGCACCCAGGCCAGCAGGAAGGTGGCGGTGAGGAAGACCGTGCCCAGTACCGCTCCGGCGGCGCTCTGGCCCTCGTTGGGCCAGCGCAGGGTGTGGACGGTGGGCGCGGTCAGGGCGCCGGCGAGGGCGAAGCGGGAGGCCCCGCGGACGCTGCGGGAGGCACTGGTGAAGACGATCACCAGCATGGCGAAGTTGGCCGGCACCGGGAACGCGCCCGTCACCACCTCCGCCAGTCCCGCTCCGGTGGCCAGCAGCAGCATCTTCTCCGGCGCCCGGCGCCGCAGGGCCACCACGGTGCACAGGGCCAGGACGATCGGAACGGAGGCGACCTGCTGGACGTCCCCCTGTCCCAGCGACTCGGCCGACGGGGGATGCGTCATGATCCCGATGAGCCACCCGGCCGAGACCACCAGCAGGACGGCCGCCCACGCCCCGTCGACCAGGGCGGGGTGCCTGCGGAGGAAATCGTAGAACCGGTGCACATAACCCAGCGTAGGCAGCCCCGGTACGCGCCGGGGTCAGCCGGACGGCCGATCCCCCGCCTCCCCGCGTACTCCCCAGGGTGGAGGCAGCGGGGCCCCGCGGGGCTGGAACAGCCAGGTGAAGGAGCCCAGGCCCGCCGGGTCGGTCAGCTCGGCGGCCTCGCCCGCACGGCTCAGGAGCCGTACGTACCCGGCCGGGTCGCGCGACGCCAGGGCGAGCGGCGGCCGCGCGCCGCTCACGCCCAGGGCGCGCAGCGCCTCGCGCTGGGAGAGCCGCAGCCCCTGCCCGGTCCCTCCGGCACCGGTGCGCTCGGCCTCCGCCGCGCACGCGTCGAGGGCGACATGCGCGGTCAGGTCGCACCGGCCGTCGGGCACGGGCCGCACCTCGCGGCCGTCGCGGTAGCCGGTGAGGGTGCCCAGCGGGGGACGGGCGGCGCGGGTGTGGGCGTAGTCGACGGCCACGGCCAGCCCGCGCTCCAGGCAGGACACCGCCCGCGCCCAGGCCGCGTCGCGGGGGCGGCCGATCTCCGCGCGCAGCCCCGGCCCGGACGGCAGCGGCCACCAGCGGGCCAGCCACCCGGCGTCCTCGCCGGTCACCGGCTCGCCCAGGTGCTCGGCGCCGCCGGCGTCCACCAGGACGTAGCGGGGAACGCCGTCCTCACCGGTCTCGGCGACGTCCACGGGGACGTCGTCCAGCCACTCGTTGGCGAACAGCAGCCCGACCGCGCCGCGCGGCGGTTCGGCGGACCAGGCGACGGCCGGATCGAGGCCCTCCGGCCGGGGGGCGCGTTCGACGGCATGGGGGCGCACCCGGGCCGCCAGACCGCCGGGGAGCGCGGGCAGTACCGCCAGTACGCCGGTCAGCAGTTCGCCGCGGCCGGCGCCGTAGTCGATCAGCGCCAGCTCGGCGGGGCGCCCCAGCACCTCGTCCACGCGCCGCAGCAGCTCGGCCACCGCGCCCGCGAACAGCGGCGAGGCGTGCACGGAGGTGCGGAAGTGGGCGGCGGGGGCGTGGCGTACGAAGAAGCCCCCCGGACCGTACAGTGCCTCCTCGGCGGCCTCGCGCCAGCGTCGCGGGCCTCCTGCCGGGCCTCCTGCCGGGCCCGGCGGCGGTTCCGTCGCCCTGTCCGTCACTTGTCGATGTCGCCGACGACGAAGAACATCGACCCCAGGATCGCCACCATGTCGGACACCAGCGTGCCCGGCAGCAGTTCGGAGAGCACCTGGACGTTGTTGTACGAGGCCGAGCGGAGCTTGAGCCGGTACGGGGTCTTCTCCCCCTTGGAGACCAGGTAGTAGCCGTTGACGCCGAGCGGGTTCTCCGTCCAGGCGTAGGTGGCGCCCTCCGGGGCCTTGAGCACCTTGGGCAGCCGCTGGTTGACCGGGCCGGGCGGCAGGCCGGCGAGGCGGTCCAGACAGGCGTCGGCGAGATCGAGGGAGTTGCGGGTCTGCTCCAGCAGCACCTCGAAGCGGGCCAGGCAGTCCCCCTCGGTGCGGGTGACGACCCGCAGCACGTCCGCCAGTTCCCCGTACGCCAGGTAGGGCTCGTCGCGGCGCAGGTCGAAGTCCACGCCGGAGGCGCGGGCCACGGGCCCGCTCACCCCGTACGCGTGGACGGTCCCGGGGGCGAGCACACCCACGCCGCGGGTGCGGCCGCGGAAGATCTCGTTGCCGAGGACGAGCCGGTCGTAGGTGCCCAGCTCCGCGCGGACGGCGGCGACCGCCTGCCGGGTGCGGCCCTGCCAGCCCGCCGGGAGGTCCTCCTTGAGACCGCCGACCCGGTTGAACATGTAGTGGATGCGCCCGCCCGAGACCTCCTCCATGACGCGCTGGAGGTCCTCGCGCTCGGTGAAGGCGTGGAACATGGGCGTGATGGCGCCCAGCTCCAGCGGATAGGAGCCGAGGAACATCAGGTGGTTGAGGACCCGGTTCAGCTCCGCCAGCAGGGTGCGCGCCCACACGGCCCGCTCGGGGACCTCCATGCCCAGCATCCGCTCGACGGCCATGACGACGCCGAGTTCGTTGGAGAAGGCCGACAGCCAGTCGTGGCGGTTGGCCAGAACGATGATCTGCCGGTAGTCGCGCGCCTCGAACAGTTTCTCCGCGCCGCGGTGCATGTAGCCGATCACCGGCTCGGCCGAACCGATCCGCTCGCCGTCCAGTACGAGCCTCAGCCGCAGCACGCCGTGGGTGGAGGGGTGCTGCGGGCCGATGTTGAGCACCATGTCGGTGCTCTCCGCCGCGCCGCCGACGCCGACGGTGGTCACGGCCGCCGTGCCCCCGGCGGGCTCGGGGCGCTCGGCGGGCTCGGCGGGCTCGGCGGTGGTACCGGGATCGCTCATGGCACTCAGTCTGGCAGCTCCGTCCGGAGGACCGCCCCCCTCTCCCTCTCCTCCCCGCGGTGGATACGCACTGTCACCACCGCCGCCTACCCTTGCCGTATGAGTCAGCTGACAGGGGGCCCCTCCGACGGGGAGACCCGGCCGACCGGGCAGGCCGGGCGGAGCGGAGGGCCGGAGAGCGCCGAACGGTGGCGCGGCGTCGAGCGCGGGCTGCTGCGGATGCGCAGGACGCTGCTGACGGCCGTGTCCGCGGCGCTCGTCGCGGTGCTGGGGCCGGTCCTGTGGCTGGCCGCCGGTCCCTGGTGGGCCGTCCTCGCCGCGGCGCCGGCGGCGGTCGCGCTGTGGGGATGGGGGGCGCTCGCCCGCAACTGGGCCTCCTGGCGGTACTCCGAGCGCGACGACGACCTGCTGATCGAACGCGGGGTGGTGTGGCGCGGGCTGACCGTCGTGCCCTACGGCCGGATGCAGCTGGTGGAGGTCACCTCGGGGCCGCTGGAGCGGCACTTCGGGCTGGCCCGGGTGCAACTGCACACCGCCGCGGCGACGACCGACGCGCACATACCGGGCCTCGCCCCCGAGGAGGCCGAGCGGCTGCGCGAACGGCTCACCGAGCTGGGCGAGGCCCGTTCGGCGGGGCTGTGACGGGCCCGGCCGCGAGGGGGTTGTGATGGCACTGCTCCAGCGCCCCGAGGGCAGGCGGCTGCACCCGGTCACCCCGTGGCGGCGGGCGTGGGCGCCGCTGGCCGCGCTGTTCGCCTTCGCCGCGCAGGACCCGGAGCGGGCCCGGCAGGGCGTGGAGTCCCTGACGGCCGGCCGGATGCTGGCGGTCCTCGCGCTGCTGCTGCCGGCGGCGGCCGCGTACGGCTTCCTGTCCTGGTGGATGACGAGCTACACGGTCACCGAGACGGAGCTGCGCATCCGCACCGGCCTGCTGTTCCGGCGCGTGGCCCACATCCGGCTGGACCGCCTCCAGGCGATCGACGTGGGGCGTCCCCTGCTGGCCCGCGTCGTGGGCGTGGCCAAGCTCAAGCTGGACGTGGTCGGCACGGACAAGAAGGACGAGCTGGCGTTCCTGGGCGAGCGGGACGCCGTCGCGCTCCGCGCCGAGCTGCTGGCGCGGGCCGCGGGGATCGCGCCCGAGGCTGCCGCGGAGGCCGGTGAGGCGCCCGCCCGGGAGCTGGTGCGGGTCGGCACGCGGATGCTGGTGGTCTCGCTGCTGCTGCTGGGCACCGTCTGGGGCACTCTGGCCGCGGCGCTGGCCGTGCCCGCGCTGATCTGGTGGACGAGCGGCAGCCTCTGGCCCGCCCTGGCGGTGGCGGTGCCGCTGCTCAGCGGTGTGTGGCGCAGTGGTGTGGGCCGCTTCCTCACCGAGTTCGACTGGGTCGTCGCCGAGTCGCCGGACGGGATACGGCTGGACCACGGGCTGCTGGACCGCGCCCACGCCACCGTCCCGCCCGGCCGGGTCCAGGGCGTCCGGATCGTCGAGCCGTGGCTGTGGCGGCGGCGTGGCTGGGTCCGGGTGGAGCTGGACGTGGCCGCCGGGGGCAACGAGGGCGGCCTGCTGCTGCCGGTCGCCACCCGTGAGACGGCCCGGGGCGTACTGGCGCGGGTGCTCCCCGGCCTCGACCCGGACGAGGCGGCGGCGTCCCTGGTCCCGGTGCCGCGCCGGGCCCGCTGGGTCGTCCCGCTGTGGTGGCGGGGATACGGCCACGGGGTGACGCGGACGGTGTTCGCCTCCCGCAAGGGGCTGCTGTGCCGCACGCTGTCGCTGGTCCCGCACGCGAAGGTGCAGAGCGTCCGCCTCACCCAGGGCCCCTGGGAGCGGGCCTTCAAACTGGCGGACATCCACGTCGACCACGGTGCGAACGGCACGGTCGCGGCCCGGCTGCGGGCGGTGGAGGAGGCCCGTGCCGTGGTGGCCGCCCAGGCGGAGCGCTCCCGTACCGGGCGCCGTGGGGCGCGCCCGGAGCGCTGGCTCACGTAGGCGCGCCGGACGGCCGGGAGGCGGGACCGGGCCGCCGGGTCGGGCGGACGGCCGAGTCAGGCGGACCGGGCGCGGCGCAGACCCCTGACCGGGCCCGTCGACCGCGGGGGACCGCCTGCGTCCGCACCGCCGTCCCCGGCCTCGTCGCCGGGCTCGCCCAGGTCGATGACCTTGCCCGCGACGGCGGGCGAGGCTGCGCGGGCCGCGGGGCCGGTCCGGGGGGCGGGGCCGGAGGCGGGCCCCGCGCCGCCGTCCGGGGCGTCACCAGGGGCGCCGGTGCGGTCCCGGTCGTCCTCCCGGTCGGAGGAGGAGTCGGTCTCGGGACCGCTCTGCGTCCCGGGCGTCCTGCGCCGCTGCCGGGTGCCCTGGGTGCCGAAGAAGTCGAACCCGCCGCGCCTGGGAGCGCCGCTACCACGGCTTCCGGAGCCCTGCCCGTGCGGCTCCCGCGCCCCCGCCGCCGTGCCGTCCTGCCGCGGCGGCGCGGGCCGGGACGGCCTGGGGGCGCCCGGCTCCGGCTCCGGCTCCGGAGCCGGTACGGCCGCGGCCTCCCGCTCCCGGTGCTCCGCGTGCTCCCGCTGGCGGGCGGCGTTGTCCCGCAGCCGCCTGAGCGCCTCGTCCGCCTGGATGTAGGTCAGCGGTGTGGGCGCGCCGGACGCCCTGCGGTGGTCGGCGGCCCCGGTGGTGAGCTCCTTCGCCGGCCCGGCGGTCTCCAGGGCGAGCTGCCGCCGCCCCTCCAGGGCGCTGGCCCGTTCGGTCTCGGCGGTGGCGTACCGGCGCAGCAGCGCGGCGTGCTCGGTGCGCAGCCTCTCCAGCTCGGCGCGCTTGTTCCGGAGCGTGTCCTCCGTCTTCCGGCGCAGCTCCAGAGACTCCTCCAGCTCGTTCTCCAGCTCGGCCTGGCGTTCCTCGGCCCGCCACTCGGCCGTGGCCCTGGCCGCCCTGACCTCGCCGACCCGCCGGCCCGCCTCCCGGTCCCACCGCCGCAGCAGTACGGCCCCGGTGACGGCGGCCGCGGCGGCCGCCGCGGCCAGGAGACGCAGTGTCACCGCCTCCGGATCGCCCACGTCGCCGACCAGCCATGTGGCCGCCGCACTGACGAGCGCGGCGGCCACCACGGCGGACGGCGCGAGCATCCGGTGAAGGGGCGGCGCATGGCGGTGGCGTCCTCGTGGCATGGGCTGGAATTTACCCTGTGGGCCGCCTCCGGAGAGGTCTCCGTCCGTATTCGTTGTGTGTTCGCAGCCCAACCTAATGCCGTGGCTTACCGGACCGCGCTCGCGGGTACGGGCGGACAGCGAGCAGACGGCCACGCCACAGCCGTCTGCCCGTCCTTGCAAGGCGGACGTCCCGGACGACACCGGCAGGGTGATTGCGCGCGGCACCGGCCGCATCCGAGGAGGCAGGACCCCATGGCGTACGGAGAACCGGACGAAAGCGGCGGGAGCGGACGGCTGACCGAGGACGCCGCCGAGGCGCGGATCGCGGAGGGATGCTTCAGAACCGGTCCCCCCCGCCGCGTCGGCGTGGAACTGGAGTGGCTGGTACACGACCGGGACGACCCGCGACGCGCCCTGTCGGCCGAGCGCCTCACCGGTGCCGTGGCCCCACTGGAGCCGCCCGGCGGCCTGCCGGGCGGGAGCGCGCTGACCCGCGAGCCGGGCGGGCAGCTCGAACTCAGCTCCGCCCCGGCCGACTCCCTGAACGAGTGTCTGACGGCCGTGGCGGCCGATCTGGACGTCCTGCGGCAGACCGTGGAGTCGTCCGGACTGCGGCTCGTCGGCCGCGGTGTGGACGACATCCGCCCGCTCGGCCGGGTGCTGGACCATCCCCGGTACCGGGCGATGGAGTCCTTCTTCGCCCGTTCGGGCCCGTGGGGCCGGGTGATGATGTGCGGGACCGCGTCGGTCCAGGTGTCCCTGGACTCCGGTGACGACACCGCGGACACCTCGGGTTTCCGCCTCCGCTGGGAACTGGCACACCGCCTCGGCCCGGTGCTGGTGGCGGCCTTCGCCAACTCCCCGTTCTGGCGGGGCCGCCCCTCGGGCTGGCGCTCGACCAGGCAGGCTGTCTGGGCACGCATCGACCCGGGCCGCACCCGCACACCACGCGGCGGCGACCCTCGTACGGCCTGGGCCCGCTACGCACTGGACGCGGAGCTGATGTGCCTGCGCCGCTCCGGTACCGACTGGGCGGCGCCGCCGGGGCTGAGCTTCCGCGCCTGGCTGCGTGGTCCGCGCGGGGAGCGGCCTCCCACCGCCGGGGACCTGGACTACCACCTCAGCACGCTGTTCCCGCCCGTCCGACCGCGTGGCTGGCTGGAACTGCGGATGATCGACGCCCAGCCCGGCGACGGCTGGATCGTACCGACCGCGGTCGCCTCCGCCCTGCTGGACGATCCCATCGCCGCCGACGCCGCGCTCGCGGCCACCGAGTCCCTCGCCCCGCCCGGGGAACCGCCCGCCACGGCCGTGTGGCTGCGCGCGGCCCGGCTCGGCCCCGCCGCCCCGGAACTGGGCAAGGCCGTACGGGCCTGTTTCACCGCCGCCGAGGCCGCCCTGGCCCGGGCCCGGGTGTCCGCCGGGGTGCGCGACGCCGTGGACCGCTTCGCCGAGCGCTACGCGGACCGCGACCGCTGCCCCGCCGACGACCTGCTGGACACCGTCCGCCGGAACACGGCGGACGCACACCGGAAGGAGACGAAGTGAAACACGACCACGGCGGCCCCGCCGGCGCCACGGCGACCGCCGCCCCCGCCCAGGCCGCTTCCCCGCCCGAAACCGACGTGCGGGCCCGGGCACTGGAGGCACTCGGGGCCGCGCGGCGCAGGACACTGGCCCTGACCGACTGCCTCGACGACGAGGAGCTGATGGCCCAGCATTCGCCCCTGATGTCCCCGCTGGTCTGGGACCTGACCCATGTGGGCAACCAGGAGGAGATCTGGCTGCTGCGCGCGGTCGGCGGCCGGGAGCCGCTACGCGCCGACCTCGATCCGCTCTACGACGCCTTCCGCAACCCCCGCGCCGACCGCCCGGCGCTGCCCCTGCTGCGCCCGCCGGAGGCCCGGCGCTACATCGCCGAGGTGCGCGAGCGGGTGCTGGGGGTACTGGCCGAGTCCCCGTTGGAGGGCTCGCCCCTGCTGGAGAACGCCTTCGTCTTCGGCATGACCGCCCAGCACGAGCAGCAGCACTGCGAGACGATGCTGGCCACCCACCAGCTGCGCCGGGGCCCCGCGGTACTCGACGCCCCCGCGCCGCCGGCGGCTCCCGCCGGCGGCGCGGACCTGCCGCGCGAGGTACTGGTGCCCGGCGGCACGTTCACCATGGGCACCTCCGCCGATCCCTGGGCGCTGGACAACGAACGGCCCGGTCACGCCGTGGACGTGCCCGCCTTCCATCTGGACACCGTCCCGGTCACCTGCGGCGCGTACCAGGAGTTCATCGACGACGGCGGATACGACGACCCCCGCTGGTGGACTTTGGAGGGCTGGACGTACCGGCGGGAGGCGGGGCTGTCCGCCCCGCTGTTCTGGGAACGCCGCGACGGCGTCTGGCTGCGCCGCCGCTTCGGCCGCACCGAACCGGTGCCGCCCGACGAGCCCGTGATGCACGTGTGCTGGTACGAGGCCGACGCGTACGCCCGTTGGGCGGGCCGCCGGCTGCCCACCGAGGCCGAGTGGGAGAAGGCCGCCCGCCACGATCCGGCCACCGGCCGTTCGCTGCGTCATCCCTGGGGGGACGCCGAGCCGACCCCTGAGCTGGCCAATCTCGGCCAGTGGCACCTGCGGCCCGCTCCGGCCGGTGCGTATCCCTCGGGGGCCGCGCCGTGCGGGGCGCGGCAACTGCTCGGCGACGTGTGGGAGTGGACATCCTCCGACTTCACCGGCTATCCCGGCTTCGCCGCCTTCCCTTACCGGGAGTACTCCGCGGTGTTCTTCCCCGGCGGGCCGGGCGGACCTGCCGGGTACAAGGTGCTGCGCGGTGGCTCCTTCGCCGCGCACCCGGTCGCCTGCCGCGGCACCTTCCGCAACTGGGACCTCCCCGTCCGGCGGCAGATCTTCTGCGGTTTCCGCACCGCCCGGGATGCCGCCCCCGCGGAAGACGGAGGCCGGTAGATGTGCCGCCACCTGGCCTATGTGGGCCCCCCGCTGAGTCTGCGCGAGCTGCTGGTCGACCCGCCCGGGGGCCTGTACACCCAGTCCTGGGCCCCTCGCAGACAGCGGTACGGCACCGTCAACGCCGACGGTTTCGGCATCGGCTGGTATCCGGAGGACGGGGCGCCGCCCGCGCGCTACCGGCGTGCGGTGCCGGTGTGGGCCGACGGCAACCTGACCGACCTGGCCCGTACCGTGCGCAGTGGCGCGGTGCTGGCGGCGGTCCGCTCGGCCACGCCGGGCACCACCCAGGACGAGTCGGCCGCGGCGCCGTACCGGGACGGGCGGTGGCTGTTCAGCCACAACGGCGCCGTCCCCGACTGGCCCCGGGCGCTGACCGAGCTCGTGGGGGACCTGACGGCCGCGGACCTGCTGGCGGTGGAGTCCCGCTGCGACTCCGCGCTGCTGTGGCTCCTGGTGTGCCACCGTCTGCGGGCCGGGCGGTCCGCCGGGCCGGCGCTGGCCGACGTCGCCGCGCGGGCCGCGCGGGCGTGCCCGGAGGCACGGTTGAACCTGCTCCTCACCGACGGCCGGAGCATCACCGCGACCCGTTGCGGCGACTCCCTGTGGTATCGCACGGCGCCCGGTGCCGTGCTCGTCGCATCCGAGCCCTCCGGTCCGTCGGGCGGTGAACCTTCCGGCGGGGGCGGCTGGCGGGAGGTCCCCGAGCACTCCCTGCTGCGGGCCACGGCGGAGAGTGTCGAGATCACCCCGCTGCCCGCCACGCCCGCTCCCCGCCACGCCCCTCCCCCGTCCGAGAGGATGCCCACCGCATGACGTCCCGGTTCACCCTCGACCGCCGGCTCCCCGAGCGTCACCTCGCCGACTCGCTGCGCGCCGACGTCCTCGCCGGGCTGACCGCGCCGCCCAGGACCCTGCCGCCCAAGTGGTTCTACGACGCCCGCGGCAGCAAGCTGTTCGACGAGATCACCCGGCTGCCCGAGTACTACCCGACCCGCGCCGAACGAGAGGTCCTGCGACTGCGCGCGGCCGAGATCGCGGAACTCACCGGCGCCCGCGCCCTGGTGGAACTCGGCTCGGGGTCCTCGGACAAGACCCGCCTGCTCATCGACGCGCTCCTGCACCGCGGGACCCTGGAGGTGTACGCGCCCGTCGACGTCAGCGAGTCCGCCCTGTCGGCGGCGGGCGAGGCGCTGTGCCACGAGTATCCCGGGCTGCGCATCGCGGCCACCGTCGACGACTTCGGCGACCGTCCACACCTGCCGACCGGTCCCGGCCCGCGGCTGGTCGCCTTCCTGGGCGGCACCCTGGGCAACCTCGGCACGGCGGAGCGCGCCGCCTTCCATGACCGGCTGCGCTCCTCCCTCGGCCCGGGGGACGCCCTGCTGCTCGGCGCGGACCTGGTCAAGGACGAGGACGTCCTGGTGCGTGCCTACGACGACGCGCAGGGGGTCACCGCGGAGTTCAACAGGAACGTGCTGCGGGTGCTCAACCGCGAGCTGGGCGCCGACTTCGACCCCGGTTCCTTCGACCATCTGGCCCTGTGGGACCAGAAGGAGGAGCGCGTGGAGATGCGACTGCGGTCTCGTGCCGAGCACACCGTGACCCTGCCCGCACTCGGTGTGAGGATCTCCTTCGCGCGCGGGGAGGAGGTGCGCACGGAGATCTCGGTGAAGTTCCGCCGCGCCGGGCTGACCGACGAACTGCGTCGGCACGGCTTCACGGTGACCCGCTGGTGGACCGACGCCCAGGAGCGTTTCGCCGTGCTGCTGGCCGTGCCCCGCTGACATGCCGGACTGACATGCCGGACTGACATGCCGGCGGGCCGGGCGGGTACCCGGGGCGCCCCGACCGGAAGGAGACAGCGATGCGTCCACTGACCCAGGGACTGGTGGCCGGGTCCGTCGGCACGGCCGCTCTCAACATCACGACCTATGGAGACATGCTGCTGCGGGCACGGCCTGCCAGCTCCGTGCCCTCCGAGGTCGTCGACCGGCTCGCCGAGCGCACCGGTGTCGGGCTGGGCGGGGGCGAGGAGGCGTCGAACCGCAGGGAAGCGGCCGGGGCACTGCTGGGTTTCGTCACCGGCCTCGGCGTCACCGCGGCCTACACGCTGGTGAGCGGCCGCAGGCGGACGCCGCCCGTATCGGTGACCGCGCCGCTGCTCGGAGCCGCCGCCATGGCCGGCAGTGATGTGTCCGCCACCGCGCTCGGTGTCACCGATCCCCGTTCCTGGAGCCGCTCCGCATGGCTGTCGGACATCGTGCCGCACCTGGTGTACGGCCTCGCCGCCGGCGCGACGCTCCGGGCGCTGCGGGGGCGCACCCCCCGGTGACGGAGCCGCCCGGCGGACGGGGCATCCCCCTCCGCCGGGCGCCCGTACCACCAGAGCCGCGCCCTTCGCGCCGGTCTTCACCCCGATAGGCACCCCGGCCACCAGCGGCAGCCGCTCACCCGCCGCGACCCGGCGGTCCACCTCCGCCGCCCGCGCCCGGTCCGCCCACACCTCGCGGAAGGCGCACAGCGACGGCTCCAGCCGGGCGATCCGGGCCGGTGCCACCGCCGGCAGCACCGCGTACCCGTCCTCGTCCATCACCGTTCCCCCTACCGCTCCTGGCCCGCGCGGCCGGCCCCGGCCGGTCCTGCCGGCGGGAGCCGGCGCGGGCGCGGGGACGGGCGGTACGGCTCAGACCGTCTCGGCGGCCGGGGGCGGGGGCTCCTCGTCGTCGTCCGGGAGCCTGCACACCCGCTGCAGGAAGACGGCCGCCACCACCACCGCCGCGCCCGCCAGCACCGACAGGCCCGCGTAGACCGCCTGGTCCCGCCGGGCGGGCACGTCCATGGCATCGAGGAGCAGGTAGACGCCCGTGCCGCCGTACGCCCCCGCGGCCAGGGCGGCCACCAGCGCGCTGGCCTGCCCCAGGACGACGGCTCGGGCGGCCATCATCGGCTCCACGCCCTTCGCGCCGGGCCGCCGCTCGCGCTGGGCACGCAGCCGGGCACGGATGGACAGCGCGGTGGCGGTCAGTACGGTGGCGATCACCGCGAGCACGACCGGGGCCGCGACGGGTACGGCGGGCAGGGTGCCCAGCGCGTCCCACATCCGCGCCCCTGCCCAGGACAGCACCAGTGCGAGCGCGAAGATGCCGGCCAGCGTCCTGATACGTAGTTCCCTCACGGGACTCCCCACGTCACTCGGCGCCCCCCTCGGGGCGGCGTCGCCCGAACGGCATCGTCGAAACCGCGTCGAAGCCGTCGAAGCCGTCGAAGCCGTCGAAGCCGTCGAAGAACCTTGCCCGTACGGAGCCGTCCACACTCCCGGAGCCGGACCACCGGAGCCGGGCCGGCGTGCACGGCCGCACCGCGGCCGGTCACTCCGGCAGGCTCAGTTCCAGGTCCTCCCGGCGCGCCACGCCCTCCCGGCCCACGGTGCCGAGGAGGTCCGCCACCGGACCGTGCCCGTGGACCTCGGCCTCGGGGTCCACATCGTGCCACGGCGCCAGCACGAAGGCGCGCTCATGGCACCGGGGGTGTGGCAGGGTCAGCTCCGGGGCGTCGGAGACGACGTCCTGGTACGCCACGATGTCCACGTCGATCGTCCGCGGGCCCCAGTGTTCGTCGCGGGTCCGCGCGTAGGCCTCCTCGATGGCGTGGGCCCGCTCCAGCAGCGAACCGGGCGGCAGAGTGGTCTTGAGCAGGACGACGGCGTTGAGGTAGGAGGGCTGGCTGCCCGGCTCCACGCCCCACGGCTCGGTCTCGTACACCGGTGAGACGGCCTTGACCCGCACCCCCGGGGTCTCCTCCAGCGCGTCGATCGCTCCCTGGAGCGTCTCCATGCGGTTGCCCAGGTTGCTCCCGAGCGAGAGGACGGCACGCTTGGGGTTGTGCAGGGTCACATCGGCCGCGTCCACCTGGCGCACCACCGAGGCGGGCACCGGCTGTACGGTCGGGTCGCTGTTCGGCGTCATACGCGGCTCCGCTTGATGGTGATGGTCACGTCGTCGAAGGGGACGGTGACGGGGGCCTCGGGCTTGTGGACGGTGACCTCCACCTCGCGCACCGCGCCGTGCGTCAGGCACTGGTCGGCGATCCGCTGGGCGAGGGTCTCGATCAGGTCGACAGGCTCGCCCCCGACGATCGCGGCGACCTCCTCGGCGACGATGCCGTAGTGCACCGTCTTCGCGAGGTCGTCCCCGGCGGCCGCGGGGCGGGTGTCCAGGCCCATCGCCAGGTCCACCACGAAAGTCTGTCCCTGCTTCCGTTCCCCCTCGAACACCCCGTGATGCCCGCGGATCCTCAGTCCGCGCAACGCGACACGGTCCACGCGCTCTCACTCCCGTCGGTCGTACGGATGCGGCGGCGGGCCGGCGGCCCTGCCCCCCCGCGCCCCCGTGTCCGGTGGAACGGGGGCCGGCCGGAACCGGCCCCCCTCCCACCCGACACGGGGGCCACTCTCTCAGACCGGTGCTCAGAGCACCGTCCCGCCCTCGCCGTCGACGCCGTCGCCCCCCTCGTCCCCGCCCTCCTCGTCCTCGACGAGGACCGGGGAGCCGTGGTGGGCCCACACCCGCCACCGGCCGTCCTCCGCCCTGCGGAAGACGTTGGTGGCGACCACCAGCCCGCCGACCAGGGGCCCCGCCGAGCCGTCCTCCTCGGCGGGGCCACCGCTGAGGATGTTCTCGGTGCAGGTGACCAGGGCGGTGTCACCGGCCACGGAGACCTCGACGTCGGTCAGGAAGAACTGGATGTACTCGGTGTTGGCCATGATCAACGCGTATGAGCGCAGTACCTCGTCGCGTCCGGTGAGCACCGGCCAGCCCGGATGCACGACGCTGATCTCGCCGCCGAGCCAGCTGTCGGCCAGGGCGTCGAGATCGCCGCGCTCCACCGCGTCGTACAGCGCGGCGTTGGCCGCCTCCACGGCCTCGGCGTCCGTGCGGGCCTCTCCGCTCACCTGGCTCCCTCCAGGGCCCGGGCCACCCGGACCGCGTCCGCGCTCGCCCGCACCTCGTGCACCCGTACCGCCCAGGCGCCCTCGCGCGCCACGAGCGCCGAGACCGCGGCGGTGGCCGCGTCCCGTTCCCGGGCCGGCGGCGCCTCGCCGCCGTCGCCCGCCAGCACCCGGCCCAGGAACCGCTTCCGGGAGGCCGCGACCAGCACCGGCCGTCCCAGCTCCCGGCGCAGCCGGGCGGTGGCGTCCACCAGGGCCAGGTCGTGGGCTGCCTGCTTGGCGAAGCCCAGCCCTGGGTCGACGACGATCCGCTCGGGGGCGATCCCGCCGGCCACCGCCCGGTCCACGGCCTCGCGCAGCTCGCCGATCACCTCGGTGACGGTGTCGGTGTAGACGGCACGGTCGTTCATGTCGATGCTCTGACCGCGCCAGTGCATCACCACGTACGGCACTTCGGCGGCGGCGACCACCGGGACCATGCGCGGGTCCGCGCGCCCGCCGCTGACGTCGTTGACCAGCCGGGCGCCGGCCTCCACCGCCCGCTCGGCGACGGACGCCCGCATGGTGTCCACACTGATCACCACACCCTCGCGGGCCAGTTCGAGGACCACCGGGATCACCCGGCGCAGCTCCTCCGCCTCGTCCACGCGGGTCGCGCCGGGCCGGGTGGACTCGCCGCCCACGTCGATCAGGTCGGCGCCTTCGGCGGCCAGGGCCAGACCGTGCTTGACCGCGGCCCCGGTGTCGAACCAGCGGCCTCCGTCGGAGAAGGAGTCCGGCGTGACGTTCACCACGCCCATGACCGCGCACCGGTCCCATGCCGGGAGCCCGGTCACTTCCCCGCGGGGGACGCGCAAGGTACTCATGCGCTCCAGCGTAGGCGTTCGGTGGGCGCCTCCCCGCCACCGCCCCGTCGGGCGGAACGCGACCGGTCGTCCGGCCGGTCGGCGGTCAGCGGACGGTCGGCGGTCAGCGGACGGTCAGCGGGCCATGATCAGGCTCATCGCCTCGGCGCGGGTGGCGGAGTCACGGAGCTGGCCGCGGACCGCGGAGGTGATGGTCTTGGCGCCGGGCTTGCGGACGCCGCGGACCGTCATGCACATGTGCTCGCACTCGATCACGACGATCACACCGCGCGCCTCCAGGATCTCCATCAGCGAGTCGGCGATCTGCGTCGTCAGACGCTCCTGGACCTGGGGACGGCGGGCGAAGACCTCCACCAGCCGGGCGAGCTTCGACAGGCCGGTGATCTTGCCGGAGTCGGCCGGGATGTAGCCGACGTGCGCCACTCCGTGGAAGGGCAGCAGGTGGTGCTCGCAGGAGGACAGCAGCTCGATGTCCTTCACCAGCACCATCTCGTCGTGGCCGAGGTCGAAGGTGGTGGTCAGCACGTCCTCGGGCCGCTGCCGCAGGCCCGCGAATATCTCCCGGTACGCCCGGGCCACCCGGGCCGGGGTCTCACGCAGGCCCTCGCGGTCGGGGTCCTCGCCGACCGCGATGAGCAGTTCCCGTATGGCGTTCTCGGCACGCTTCTCGTCGAACTCTCCGACGGAGCCCTCACCCTCCAGCGTCACCGGGTCGATCATGTGGTCCTCTTTCTCGATTGCGGCGGCGAAAAGCCGCGCCCCTCCGGGTGTGAACCGGAGGGGCGCGGCGGGCATTCCTGGGGGCTCCCCGCCACCGGCCCGGAGGCCGGCGCCTGGACGGGAGCCTCGGTCAGTTCTCCGGCCGGGGCTCGTCGGACGGCAGGCGGGTCTCCTTGGAGAGCGCGGTGTCCGTCGGGCCGATCTCCTTGCCCTTCTCCTGGCCGGGCTGCGTGCCATTGGTCAGGGCCAGCTCCTTGGGAGTGGAGACCGGCGGGCGGGTCGAGGGCACCCGGCGCGCGGAGCCCGTCCAGGCCGGGCGCGGCGGGCGCTTGACGATCGGACGGAAGATCTCGGCGATCTCCTCCTTGCCGAGGGTCTCCTTCTCCAGGAGGGCCAGCACCAGGTTGTCCAGGACGTCCCGGTTCTCGACGAGGATCTCCCACGCCTCGTTGTGGGCGGTCTCGATCAGCTTCTTGACCTCCTCGTCCACCAGCCCGGCGACCTCCTCGGAGTAGTCGCGCTGGTGGCCCATCTCCTTGCCCAGGAAGGGCTCGGAGTTGTCGGAGCCGAACTTGATCGCACCCAGCCGCTCGGTCATGCCGTACTGCGTGACCATGGCACGGGCCGTGGCGGTCGCCTTCTCGATGTCGTTGGCGGCGCCGGTGGTCGGGTCGTGGAAGACCAGCTCCTCGGCCGCGCGCCCGCCCAGCATGTACGCGAGCTGGTCGAGCATCTCGTTGCGCGTGGTGGAGTACTTGTCCTCGTCGGGCAGGACCATCGTGTAACCCAGCGCCCGGCCGCGGGAGAGGATGGTGATCTTGTGGACGGGGTCGGAGTTCGGCGAGGCCGCCGCGACCAGGGCGTGACCGCCCTCGTGGTACGCGGTGATCTTCTTCTCCTTGTCGCTCATGATCCGGGTCCGCTTCTGCGGTCCGGCCACGACGCGGTCGATCGCCTCGTCCAGGAAGTGGTTGTCGATCAGCTTCTTGTCACTGCGCGCGGTGAGCAGCGCGGCCTCGTTGAGCACGTTGGACAGGTCCGCGCCGGTGAAGCCGGGAGTGCGGCGGGCGACCGCGGACAGGTCCACGTCGGGCTCCATCGGCTTGCCCTTGGCGTGCACCTTGAGGATCTCCAGGCGGCCCTGCATGTCGGGGCGGTCCACGGCGATCTGCCGGTCGAAACGGCCCGGGCGCAGCAGCGCCGGGTCGAGGATGTCCGGGCGGTTGGTGGCGGCGATCAGGATGACGCCGCCCTTGACGTCGAAGCCGTCCATCTCGACCAGCAGCTGGTTCAGCGTCTGCTCGCGCTCGTCGTGGCCGCCGCCCATCCCGGCGCCGCGGTGGCGGCCGACGGCGTCGATCTCGTCGACGAAGACGATCGCCGGGGCGTTCGCCTTGGCCTGTTCGAACAGGTCGCGCACCCGCGAGGCGCCGACGCCGACGAACATCTCGACGAAGTCGGAGCCGGAGATCGAGTAGAACGGGACGCCCGCCTCGCCCGCGACGGCGCGTGCGAGCAGCGTCTTGCCGGTGCCGGGCGGGCCGTAGAGCAGCACGCCCTTGGGGATCTTCGCGCCGACGGCCTGGAACTTGGCGGGCTCCTGGAGGAACTCCTTGATCTCGTGGAGCTCCTCGACCGCCTCGTCCGAGCCGGCGACGTCCACGAAGGTCGTCTTGGGGGTGTCCTTGGTGATCAGCTTCGCCTTGGACTTCCCGAAGTTCATCACCCGGGAGCCGCCGCCCTGCATCTGGTTCATCAGGAACAGGAAAACGATCACGATCAGCACGAACGGCAGCAGCGAGAGCAGCATCCCGAGGAACGGGTTCTGCTTCTGCGGCGAGACGGTGTAACCGTCCTCGATCTGCCCGTCCTGGTACTTGGACTGCAACTGTTTGGCCAGGTCGACGCCCTGGTCGTCGATGTAGCTGGCCTTGATCTTGTCGCTGTCCTCGATCCTCGTGCCCTCGGTGAGCTCGACCTTGACGGTCTGCTCGTCGCCGGTCGTCAGCTCGGCGGACCTGACCTTGTTCTCGTTGATCGCCTGCACGACCTGGCCGGTGTCCACCGTCTTGTAGCCGCCGGACGAGCCGACGACGTTCATCAACACGACCACGGCGAGGGCGGCCAGCACGATCCACATGACGGGACCACGGAAGTAGCGCTTCACGTCCATCCACACGGGGCGGCACGCGCCCCGTCCCTCCTGCCACAGTGAGGCACCGCGACCTCGGGTGAGATCGCCTGTGCGTACGGTGTATTACTCCGGCTTGCTCGGCCTGCGAACGGATTGCCCCAACGGACCGACCTTCGGACGGTACCCCAGGATCACGGCCCGAAGCACTGCCGGGGCGGGCGCCGGGGGGGGGGGGGGGGGGCGCGGCGGGCCGCCGCCCGACCCGCCCCCGCCCCCCCCCCCCCCCCACCCCCGCGGCCCGCCGCCG
>NZ_JBXUOY010000072.1:0-20529 GCF_057196705.1 Streptomyces sp. ATLC9
GCACCGGTGCGGCGGACCCCGAAGCATCACGAGGGGCGGGGTCGTCAGCCCGCGCCGACGAAGACCACCAGCAGCAGCCAGACCACGGGGGCCGTCGGCAGCAGGGAGTCCAGGCGGTCCATGATGCCGCCGTGGCCGGGCAGCAGGGTGCCCATGTCCTTGATGCCCAGATCCCGCTTGATCATGGATTCGCCGAGATCGCCCAGGGTGGCGCTGGCGGCCGCGGCCAGGCCCAGCAGCAGGCCCTGCCACCAGGTGCCGCCGTCGATGAGGAAGTGCACGCACAGCGCGCCCGCGGCCATCGCGAAGACCATCGCTCCCAGCAGGCCCTCGCGGGTCTTGCCGGGGCTGATGCGGGGGGCGAGTTTGTGCGTGCCGAAGCGCCAGCCGACCGCGTACGCCCCGGTGTCGCTGACGACGGTGAGCAGCAGGAAGGTGAGCACCCGCTGCGGGCCGTCGTCGGCGGCGAGCATCATGGCGACGAAGGTGGCCAGGAAAGGGACGTAGAAGGCGGCGAAGACACCGGCGGTGACATCCCGCAGGTACTGAGCGGGATCCTCCGTCATCCGCCACACCAGTACGGCCAGGGCGGTGAGCGCGGTGGCCACCCAGGCGCCCTCCGCGGCGCGGACGTAGCCGGCGACGACCATGGCGGCGCCGCCGACGGCCAGCGGCAGCAGCGGCACCCTGATCTGCTTGCGTTCGGCGAGGCGGGAGGTCAGTTCCCACAGCCCGACCACGACGGCCGCGACGATCACGCCGACGAAGAGGTGCTTGTAGACGAAGAGCGAGGCGATGATGACGGCACCCAGCCCCAGGCCGACCCCTATCGCGGCGCGCAGGTCGCGGCCCGCCCGTTTGCGTCCCGAGGAGCGACCCCGGGGCGAGGGGGCGGCGGGCTCCGCCCCGGGTACGGCCTGCGGTTCGGGCCGGCCGCCACCGGGGACGGGGCCGCCGAACGGCCGCCCGGCCGCCCGGCCGTCACGATCGTCCTGGTCACCGCCGGGGGCTTCGGGCACGATGGGCATACGCCGAGTCTGCGACGCGTCGGCGTCCTCGTGCGCGTAACCCGCCGGGGCCCGGGCCACCTCTGCGCGAAGCGGGGAGGGAAAACCCTGTTCGGGGGCGCTCCGGTATCCGAAGCGGCCGGGATGAGCGGGGTGGCCGGGACGACCGGAGGGCCCGGCGCCCGGCGGTGGTGCTCCCCAGGATGAGTCGTTCACGAAAATCGCAGCCTCGAAAACCTCAGACCTCGAGAAGCTCGGCTTCCTTGTGCTTGAGCAGTTCGTCCACCTGTGTGACGTACTTGGAGGTGGTGTCGTCGAGCTCCTTCTCGGCACGGCGGCCCTCGTCCTCGCCGATGTCGCCGTCCTTGATGGCCTTGTCGATGGCCTCCTTGGCCTTGCGCCGGACGCTGCGGATGGAGATCTTGGCGTCCTCCGCCTTGCCCTTGGCCACCTTGATGTACTCACGGCGGCGCTGCTCGGTCAGCTCCGGGAAGACGACACGGATGATGTTGCCGTCGTTGGAGGGGTTGACGCCGAGGTCGGAGTCACGGATGGCCTGCTCGATGTTGCGCAGCGCGCTCTTGTCGAACGGGGTGACCACGGCCATGCGCGGCTCGGGCACCGAGAACGACGCGAGCTGGTTGATCGGAGTCATCGCACCGTAGTACTCGGCCACGATCTTGTTGAACATCGCCGGGTGCGCACGGCCGGTGCGGATCGCGGCGAAGTCCTCCTTGGCGACGACGACCGCCTTCTCCATCTTCTCCTCGGCCTCGAGGAGGGTCTCTTCGATCACCACGTGCTCCTGGTTCGATGAATTGAGCCGGAAAGCCCTGATTCCTGCACGGTGTCCGACCGGCAGGCTGTTGTCCATCCCCGTACCGTGCCCATCGTGCGGCACGGTGTTGTCGTACGGCGCCGTGTGCGGGGCTCCCGTACGGACGTCGTTTCGTGTCCGCCGTCGGCGTCAGGCCCGGGAGCCCTGGCCGCTCACCAGCGTGCCGATCTTCTCACCCCGGACCGCCCTGGCGATATTCCCCTCCGCCAGCAGTTCGAAGACGAGGATCGGGAGCTTGTTGTCGCGGCAGAGAGTGATGGCGGTGGCGTCGGCCACCCTCAGCTCACGGGCGATGACCTCGCCGTACTCCAGGGTGTCGAACTTCACCGCGTCGGGGTTGGTGGCCGGGTCGGAGTCGTAGACCCCGTCCACGCCGTTCTTGCCCATCAGCAGCGCCTCGGCGTCGATCTCCAGGGCGCGCTGGGCGGCGGTGGTGTCGGTGGAGAAGTAAGGCATGCCCATACCGGCGCCGAAGATGACCACGCGCCCCTTCTCCAGGTGCCGTACGGCCCTCAGCGGGATGTACGGCTCGGCGACCTGCCCCATGGTGATGGCGGTCTGCACACGGGAGTCGATGCCCTCCTTCTCCAGGAAGTCCTGGAGGGCGAGGCAGTTCATGACCGTGCCGAGCATGCCCATGTAGTCGGACCGGGCCCGGTCCATGCCGCGCTGCTGGAGCTCGGCGCCGCGGAAGAAGTTGCCGCCTCCGATGACGACGGCGATCTCGGCGCCGTCGCGGACCACGGCCGCGATCTCGCGGGCGACCTTGTGCACGACGTCGGGGTCGACTCCGAGCCCCCCGCCGCCGGCGAACGCCTCACCGGAGAGCTTCAGCAGGAAGCGGCGGCGGTCGCGGTCTTTGCCGGGGGCTTTGCCTCCGGGGTCGTTGCCCTGTTTCATGCGGATCTCCTCGTGCACACGCGTGAGGAGGCCATTGCCGGTGGTCCCTCTCGGTCCCCGAAAGCGGCAATGGCCTCCTCGTCACAACTGCGGTCGTCCGGTCCGTACACGCCTGAGCTCAGTGCGCCACGCACCGGGACGGGCCCCGTAACCCGACCCTAACCGGGAGCGGGCCTACGGATCAGGCGCCGACGCGGAAGCGGGCGAAGCGCTTCAGCGTGACACCCGCCTCGCCCAGGACCTTCTGGACGGACTTCTTGTTGTCCTTGGCGAAAGGCTGGTCCAGGAGGCAGTTCTCCTTGAAGAAGCCGTTCACGCGGCCCTCGACGATCTTCGGGAGGGCCTGCTCGGGCTTGCCCTCCTCGCGCGCGGTGGCCTCGGCGACGCGGCGCTCGTTCGCGACGGTCTCCTCCGGGACGTCCTCGCGGGAGAGGAACTTCGGGGCGAACGCGGCGATGTGCTGCGCGACGTCCTTGGCGATCTCGGCGTTCTCCTGCTCCAGCTCGACCAGGACGCCGACCTGCGGGGGCAGGTCCGGGCTGGTGCGGTGCATGTAGGCGGCCACGTAGCCGCCGGAGAACTGCGCGAAGCGGTCGAGGACGATCTTCTCGCCGAGGGTGGCGTTGGCCTCGTCCACGTACACCCGGACGCTCTTGCCGGACTCGATCTCGGAGGCGAGCAGCGCCTCGATGTCGGCCGGGGAGGTGGCGGCGACGTGGGCGGCGATGGCGTCGGCGACGGCGAGGAACTTGTCGCCCTTGGCGACGAAGTCGGTCTCGCACTTGAGCTCGACCAGCACACCGGACTTCTTGTCGTCGGCGATCAGGGAGACGACGGCGCCGTTCTCGGCGGTGCGGGACTCGCGCTTGGCGACGCCCTTCTGGCCCTTGACGCGGAGGATCTCGACGGCCTTGTCGACGTTGCCCTCGGCCTCGTCCAGCGCCTTCTTGCAGTCCATCATGCCGGCGCCGGTGAGCTCGCGGAGCTTCTTGACGTCAGCGGCGGTGTAGTTCGCCATGGTCGGTGAATCTCTTCTCGAAAGGTCGATGAGGATGGATCGATCTACGGGACGGGCATGCGGCCGGGGGCGGCGCTCATGGCACTGCCCCCGGCCGTACCACCTGCGGCGTCGGTCAGGCCTGCTCGGCCGGCTTCTCGCCCTCGGCGGGGGCGGCCTGCTCCTCGGCTGCCGGAGCCTCGGCGGGGGCCCGGGTCTCGGCGGCGGCGGAGGCCTCGGCGGAGGCCTCGCCCTCCTTGGACTCGGCGGCCTTCTGGGCGTCGCCCTCGAGCAGCTCGCGCTCCCACTCGGCGAGCGGCTCGCCGGCGGCCTTCTCGCCCTTGCCCTCGCCGGCGGCGCCGGAGCGGGCGATGAGGCCCTCGGCGACGGCGTCGGCGATCACACGGGTGAGCAGGGTGACGGAGCGGATCGCGTCGTCGTTGCCCGGGATCTTGTAGTCGACCTCGTCCGGGTCGCAGTTGGTGTCGAGGATCGCGACGACCGGGATGTTGAGCTTGCGCGCCTCACCGACGGCGATGTGCTCCTTCTTGGTGTCCACGATCCAGACGGCGCTGGGCACCTTCTGCATGTCGCGGATACCGCCGAGGGTCTTCTCCAGCTTGGCCTTCTCGCGGGAGAGGACCAGGAGCTCCTTCTTGGTGAGGCCGGAGGCGGCCACGTCCTCGAAGTCGATCTGCTCGAGCTCCTTCAGGCGCTGCAGGCGCTTGTGGACGGTCGAGAAGTTGGTCAGCATGCCGCCGAGCCAGCGCTGGTTGACGTAGGGCATGCCCACGCGCGCGGCCTGCTCGGCGATGGCCTCCTGGGCCTGCTTCTTAGTGCCGACGAACATGATGGAGCCGCCGTGGGCGACGGTCTCCTTGACGAACTCGTAGGCGCGGTCGATGTACGACAGCGACTGGAGCAGGTCGATGATGTAGATGCCGTTGCGCTCGGTGAAGATGAATCGCTTCATCTTCGGGTTCCAGCGACGGGTCTGGTGCCCGAAGTGGACGCCGCTCTCCAGCAGCTCCCGCATCGTGACGACGGCCATGGCCGTATCTCCTTGGATCACTCGGTTGTACACGGCGGCCGGACGGTCGCCGCTCCTGACGCCCCGACGCGCTTGCCTGCGAAATCGACGGACCGAAGCCGTCTTCGAGGACCGAGGTGCGCTGCCGCCTGTGGAGGGTGGCGGGGCGTGCGAAGTCGATCCGGTGACCCGGATCGCACAAGAAGTGTACGGGACCGGGGAAGCGGCAGGCGACACGCATGGGATGCGGGCGCCGCCGCGGCGGGCGGCACCGTCCCCGGGACGGGTGACGCGGTTGTCCACAACCGGCCGGTACTCCACAGCTCCCGCCCCGGATCGTCTCCGTCGCGCGCATTCGCGCCACGCTGTGCCCATGGGACGCCGACTCCGCGCCGCGCTGCTGCGCCGCCTGCCCCTCTGCCTGTCTCTTTTCCCGCCTCTCTGCCTGGGGCTGTCTCTGATTGTCCACCTGGCGCCGCCGCTGCTCGCCGCGGAAGCGGTCGCGGCCCGCGCCGCTCCCGAAGACGGCCCGTCCGGCTCCGGCCGGGTCAGACCGGTGCCGGGAGCGGTCGGACGCGGCTGGGAACCACCGCCCGAACGGTGGTCGGCCGGCCACCGCGGCGTGGATCTGGCGGCTCGCCCCGGGGAACCGGTACGCGCGGTGGCCGCGGGCCGGGTCACGTTCGCGGGGAAGGTCGCCGGACGCGGGGTGGTCTCGGTCGAACTCACGGGCACGGGATCCCCTCCGCTGCGTACGACGTACGAGCCGGTCGGCGCGGGAGTGCGCATGGGCGACCGGGTCTCGGCGGGGGACGTGGTGGGCGTGCTGGAAGCGGACGGCTTCCACTGCCCGGCGGGGTGCCTGCACTGGGGGCTGCGCCGCGGCGATGTCTATCTGGACCCGCTCTCCCTGCTCGGCCGCGCTCCCTCCCGGCTCCTGCCGGTGCTGGGGGTTCCGCTTCCGGAGGAGACGGGGAGCCGGCAGGACGACGCGATGCGGATGACGGCCGTCCGGGACTCCGCGTCCGCCGGTTCGTCCGGGGTGGGCGCGGCCCTGGTGCTGGTGGTGGCCGCTCTCTGGGCCCGGCGCCGCCATGCCCGGCTGCGCGCGGGGAAGCCGCCCCCGCGGGCCGCGGCGTTCGACGACCGGGTGCGCCGGGCGCACCCCGGCGCGCGTATGCCCGGAGGCGATGTGTCCGGCGGGGCCGGAGGAGAGGGGGCTCTCAGCCCGCGACGCCGCGGAGCGCCATCGACACGGCGGCCCGCGTGATCCGTTCCGGGTCCTCCGCGGCGCCCAGCTCGATACGGCGGACCGCGGCGTCCACGACTCCCTGCAGCAGGGTGGCCGTCAGCCGCGGCTCGTCATGGCCGAGGGCCGCGAGGGCGTCCACCACCATGGTGATCAGCCCGCCGTGTGCTGCGCGGATCTTCTCCCGGGCGCCGGGGTCCAGTTCACCGGCCGAGATGGCCACGACGGCCCGATGGCGCCGGTCGCCGGCCAGCGCCAACTGCCGTCGCACATACGCCTCCACCTTCGCCTGGGGGGTCTCGGTCCGCCCCATGGCATCCTCCACCTCCGCCGCCCAGACGGGGAAGTCGACAGCGCACAACTCCTCGACGACGGCTGCGCGGGAGCGGAAGTACTCGTAGACGGAGGAGCGCGCCAGTCCCGTACGGGCCGCCAGCGCGGGGAAGGTCAGGGCCTCCGTGCCACCTTCGGACAGCAGGGATCGTGCCGCCTCCAACAGGGCGTCGCGCTGCATCGTCCGGTGCTCGGCCACGGAGGCCGCTCGAATCCTGGGCACGGGTCCCACTGTAGGGAGGGCAGTACCGATTCAGCGACCGACATCGGCGAGCTTGGCCCGAAGCTGCAGCACGGACTTGGTGTGGATCTGGCTGACCCTGCTCTCGGTGACCCCCAGCACCTGCCCGATTTCGGC
This sequence comes from Streptomyces sp. ATLC9, assembly GCF_057196705.1. Classification (NCBI taxonomy): domain Bacteria; kingdom Bacillati; phylum Actinomycetota; class Actinomycetes; order Kitasatosporales; family Streptomycetaceae; genus Streptomyces; species Streptomyces sp. ATLC9. The sequence continues at coordinate 6,713 of NZ_JBXUOY010000072.1, forward strand.
CAGGGTGAGCCCTTCGTAGTAGTAGAGCGTCACTACCGTCTTCTCGCGTTCGGGCAGGGTGTTGACCGCCCGGGCCAGCAGCCGCCGCAGCTCGCGGTCCTCGGCGATCTCGACGGGATTGTCGGCGGCTGTGTCCTCCAGGGTGTCCATGAGGCTCAGTCGGTCGCCGCCCTCCGCTCCGCTGTGGAGCACCTCCTCCAGGGCGACCACGTTGGCGAGCGGCAGCCGGCTGAAGGTGCCGTGGAGCTCTTCCAGCGGGATTCCCATCTCGTCGGCGACCTCGGCCTCCGACGGCGTGCGGCGCAGCGTCGCCTCCAGTGCGGCGTGGGCTCGCTCGAACGCGCGGGCCTTCTGCCGTACCGAGCGGGGAATCCAGTCCAGTGCCCGCAGTTCGTCGATCATGGCCCCGCGGATGCGGGTGATGGCATAGGTCTCGAACTTGATCGAGCGGCTCGGGTCGAACTTCTCGATGGCGTCGATCAGGCCGAACACCCCGGAGGAGACGAAGTCGGCCTGTTCCACGTTGGCGGGCAGGCCGACGCTCACGCGTCCGGCCACGTACTTGACCAGGGGCGAGTAGTGGAGGATCAGTTGTTCCCTCAGCCGTTCGTCGCCCGTGCCCTTGTAGGACCGCCACAGTTCGTCGAGCGATCTGGGCGGGGCAGGGCGTGCAGCGCCGTCGGCCGCGGTCGGTTCTGCCGTGGCCGTGCGGTCGGACCCGGGGGTGTGATGGGGCATGCGTCGTCTTGAGCCGTTCTGCCGTGATCTGTGCACTGACGCCGGCGGGGCGTGCGAAGGGGCCGGGAATCCTGGGAGCGTAGCGTGACCGTGACGTCGCTCAGTGCGAAGGGCGGGCGGGCGGGCATGCGCAGATACGTTCCGCTGCCCGCACCCCGGGGTTACCCGGGCGGCCTGAACGGCTCGGCCGGGCCATGCGGAATGAAGCGTTCAGCGATCATGGCTCTCACCCTTTCACTCGATCGCCCCAGGTCAAGGACCGCCTCGTCACCTGTTGGTGTGTTGGTCGGCGTGCTGATCGGCGGATTTGGCCAACTGCCAGTAGTCACCGTTGCGTTCCAGGAACCCGAGTGACCGCAGTTCCTGAAGGCGGACGAGCGCGCGGTCCTCCGTGAGAGCGGCGGCGCGCGCCACCGCCGCGACGCCGAGCGCACTCCGGGCAGGCAGCATCTCCAGGACGCGCGCCGCCTCCGGAGACAGCAGATCACGCGGCACCACGGGCCCGCGGCGCTCGGGTGCCAGTTCGCCGATCGCGCCGACCAGCTCGATGATCTCGGCGGCGTCGGTGACGACGATGCCCTCACCGCGCAGGAGCTGGTGGACACCCGCCGACAGCCCGCTGGTCACCGGCCCGGGAACACCCATGGTGAGCCTGCCCAGCCCGAGGGCCCGCCGCGCGGTGACCAGCGAGCCGCTGCGCAGCTCCGCCTCCACCACCACGGTGCCGCGGGTGAGGGCCGCGATCACCCGGTTGCGCAGGACGAAGCGACTGCGGGTGGGATGGTCACCGGGTGGTAGTTCGGCCACCAGCAGCCCCTGCTCCCCGATGCGCCGGATCAACCCACCGTTGCCCGGCGGGTAGGCCACGTCGACTCCGCAGGCCAGGATGCCGACGGTCGCTCCCTCCACCGCCAGAGCCCCGCTGTGTGCGGCGCCGTCCACTCCGTACGCCGCGCCGGAGACCACCGTCCAGCCGCGGGCGGCCAGGCTGGAACCGAGCGTCGCGGCCATGTGGGCGCCGTAGTCCGTGCAGGCCCGGGAGCCGACGACGGCGACCGAGCGCAGCGCCCACATCCGCAGCGAGGCCCTGCCACGCACCCACAGGCCCACAGGGCGCCCGTCACCCAGATCGTCCAGCTGGCTCGGCCACTCGGCGTCGCCGGGGCAGACGAAGCGTCCGCCCAGTGCGCCGATCCCGGCGAGGTCGGCTTCGGGGTCGAGCCCTCGCGCGCGCTGCCGCAGCCCGGCCCAGCGGGTCCGGGACGCTCCGGGCAGCGGGGAGTCGGATCCGAACGCCCTGAGGGTCTCCACCGCCCCGTACCGGTCGAGCCAGCGGTTCACCGTCTCGTCTCCCGGCTCCCCGATCCTGGTGAGCGCCGCACGGGCCACTCTCTCCTCGCGGCCGGTCACGCCCGCCCTCCGGCGAGTGCCGCGCCGCGCCGTACCCCGGTGCGCAGTTCCAGCGCGCCGTCCACGTCCTCGGCGGTGGGCCGGCCGTGCCCGGCGAGGTCGGCAAGGGTCCAGGCGACCCGCAGGACTCGGTCCAGGCCACGTGCGGTGAGCAGACCGCGCTCCATGTCCTCCTCGGCCCGGCCGAGCGCCCCCGGCTCCGCCGGCCATCGGGTCCGCAGTTCATGGCCGGGGACCTCGCTGTTGGTGTGCCAGGGTGTCCCGGCGTAGCGGGCGGCGGCACGCTCGCGTGCGGTGCGCACCCGAGCGGCCACGGTCCCGGTGGACTCGGAGCGGGCTCCGGGGGCCGTCAGCTCGGAGCGGGTGACGGGCTCGACCGTGACCCGGAGATCGACACGGTCCAGCAGGGGCCCGGAGAGCCGTGCGCGGTAGCGCCTGACCGATGAGGGCCTGCACTCGCAGCCGCCGCCCCTGGAGCCGTGCCGGCCGCAGGGGCACGGGTTGGCGGCGAGGACGAGCAGGAAGCGGGCGGGCAGGCGCATCATGCCCTGGGCGCGGGCCACGACGACCTGACCCGACTCCAGCGGCTGGCGCAGCGCGTCGAGCACCCGCGCGCTGCATTCGGCCGCCTCGTCCAGGAAGAGCACACCGTGGTGGGCGAGGGAGACCGCTCCCGGCCGGGGCAGACCGCTGCCGCCGCCCACCAGGGAGGCGGTGGTGGCCGAATGATGCGGGGCGCAGTAGGGAGGCCGCTCGACCAGCGGCTGACCGGGCGGCAGCGCACCGGCGACGGAGTGGACGGCGGTGGCCTCCAGCGCCTCCTTCGGGGTGAGCGGCGGAAGCAGCCCGGGCAGCCGTTCGGCGAGCATGGTCTTGCCCGCGCCCGGCGGTCCCTTGAAGAAGATGTGGTGGCGTCCCGCGGCGGCCACCTCCAGCGCTTTGCGGGCGGCTGCCTGACCCGCGACCTCGGCGAGGTCCACCGGGCGTTCGCCCCCCAGCCCCGCGATGCCCGTGCCCGCGCCGGGCACGGTGAGGCCGGCGAGCATGGCGGCGTCGGAGCCGTGCTCGTCCGGGCGCGGCTCGTCGGGGACGGGTTCGTCGGTGAGCACGGCGACGAGCTGGCGCAGGGAGCGGACTCCGAGGACGGAGACACCGGGGACCAGGGCGGCCTCGGAGGCGGTCTGCTCGGCGACGACGACCTGGCGGTATCCGGCGTCCGCGGCGGCCAGGACCGCGGGCAGGACGCCGCGGACGGGCCGGACGCGCCCGTCCAGGCCCAGCTCGCCGATCATCACCAGTCCGGCGAGCGCGCGGGGGTCGATGCGCTCGGCGGCCCCGAGCACCGCGCAGGCGACCGCGAGGTCGAACCCGCTGCCGCTCTTGGGTACCGAAGCGGGGCTGAGTCCGACGGTGAGCTTCTTCTGGGGCCAGTCGACACCGGAGTTGACGACCGCGGCCCTGACCCGGTCGCGGCTCTCCACCAGGCTCTTGTCGGGCAGACCGACGAGGGTGAAGGTGGCCAGCCCCGGTTCGAGATCGGCCTGGACCTCGACGACCACGCCTTCGACACCCACGAGGGCGACCGAGCAGGTACGGGCGAAACCCATGTCAGGCCACCCCCCTGACGTGCTCCACCCGGGGGGCGCCGCGCTCGGGCAGGACGATGCCGACGAGATCGATGCGCACCCCTCCGGCCGGCAGCCGTCCGTACCGGGCGAGCCAGCGCTCGCCGAGCCAGTGGGAGGCGAGTCTGCGCAGCCGCTCGGCCTTGCGCGGGGTCACGGCCGACATCGGGTGCTCGTACGGGCCGGCCCGGCGTGTCTTGACCTCGCAGACGACGAGCGCGTCGGCGTCCCGGGCGACGATGTCGATCTCGCCGTCCCGGCAGCGCCAGTTCCGTTCGAGGACGGCCATGCCCATCTCGCGCAGCCGCCGGGCGGCCAGGTCCTCGCCGTAGCGTCCGAGTGCGTTCCTGCCGTTCATCGGTACCACCTCCGGGACCGACTGTGGCGGCTGGGAAGGCGGGTGGATGATCATGGCCCGGTTCGGTGGACTACCGACCGGTTGTGGACAACTCGCTCACCCGTACGAGGGACTCTGCGAGCGCGGCGCTGACGGAGCGGCGACCGGCTCCGGGCTCACCTCTTGAAGTCGGAGTCCTCGGGCAGGTCCAGATCGCTCTTGTTCAGCTCCTCGATGTTCACGTCCTTGAAGGTGAGCACCCTCACCTGTTTGACGAAACGGGCCGGCCGGTACATGTCCCACACCCAGGCGTCGGCCATCGACACCTCGAAGAAGACCTCACCCTGGACCGAGTGCACCTGCATCTCGTAGTCGTTGGTGAGATAGAAACGGCGTTCGGTCTCGATCACGTACCTGAACAAACCGACGACGTCCCGGTACTCCCGGTAGAGCTTCAGCTCCATCTCGGTCTCGTATTTCTCGAGGTCCTCGGCGCTCATGGCGTGTTCCCCTTCAGCCGTGCGTTCCCCCATTGTGCGTCAGCCCCGCGCGCTTGCCCCGGACCGGGCCGATCGCCCCGTACCCGGCGCCGCCGAGGACCAGCAGGGCGCCGACCCCGGTCGCGGCCAGGGCCGGGCCCAGCGGCCCCGGCCGGGAGATTCCGCCGGGCAGCCCCGCGAAACCGGCGGGGCGTTCGACCATGCCCGCGCGCCCCAGCGGCCAGACGGTGGCGTCGACCCTGCCCGTCACCGCCCCCCTGGGCACGGAGCCGTTGCCGGCGTCCTCCAGACGCGTGCGCGAGTCCAGTGACCCCTCCCGGTGGTCGCCGAGGAGGAAGAGCTGCCCCTCGGGCACGGATGCCTCGAAGGCGGCGAAGGAGGCCCGCTTCCGCTCCAGCCGGTACGGCTCGTCGACGGGATCGCCGTTGACCGTCAGCTTCCCCTGCTCGTCGCAGCACTCCACGGTGTCACCGCCGACGCCGACGACGCGTTTGATCATCGGCATACTGCCCCACAGCGGGTCGAGGAAGACGACGACGTCGCCGCGCCGGACCTCGTCGCCGTCGACGCGCTCGGCCAGCACCCGGTCCCCTGCCTCGACGGTGGGCGCCATGGAGTCGGTGGGCACGGCGTAGGGCTGGTACAGGACGGCCGCCCAGACGAAACCGCCCAGGAAGAGGACGCAGCCGATCGCCACGGCCGCCGACGACAGTGTCCGGCCCGGACGACCGCGGCCTCCCCCGGTACGTTCGGTTCTGCTCACTCGCGCTCCCGGAAGGGTCTGGGTCCACCGACGGTCTGCGCCGCACCCTATCCCCGGGTACGCTTCCGGGTCAGCCCGCGGTCCGCCCGTCCGTCCCGCTCGCGGCGCCGGGCGCCGTCCCGGATGCTCCGGCGGTCTCTTCCGCGTCCCCCTTCACCGTCCTCGTCCTCAGGCGCCGCCGCCACATCACCAGCGGCACCGCGCCCGCCAGGCCCAGCGCCGCGGGAGCCGCGGCCAGGCCCTGCTCGGCGAAGGTGTCGGGCACCGGGAGGGTGCCCCAGCGGTCGATCGGCCACGCCTTGACCACGGCCCGCCCCACGACCTCGTCCACGGGCACCGTCCCCTGTCCTGGGAGCTGCTGGTGGAAACGGGAGTCCAGGGAGTTGGAGCGGTGGTCGCCCATCACCCAGATCCGGTCCTCGGGGACCTCGACCGGGCCGAAACCCTCACTGCCGCAGGGGGAGTCGCCGGGGTAGATGTAGGACTCCTCGTCCAGGGCCTTGCCGTTGACCGTGACGGGGCCGTTCTTCTCGCACGCCACGGTGTCGCCGCCGACCGCGATGGCCCGCTTGATCAGGTCCTGCTCCTCGGCGGAGGGCATCAGGCCGATGAAGCTCATGAAGTCCTGGAACACGTTGGTGTCCTGCTGGACCGACGGGTCGAGCCAGCCTCCCGGATCGTGGAAGACGACGACCTCGCCACGCTCGGGTTCGGCTCCGAACCAGGGCGTCAGCTTGTCCACCAGCACCCGGTCGCCCCGCTGGAGGGTGTTCTGCATCGAGTCCGAGGGGATGGAGAACGCCTGCAGCAGGAACGTCTTGATCCCCAGGGCCAGCAGCAGCGCGACGCCGATGAGGATGGGCAGTTCCTTCAGAAAGGAGCGTTGCTTCTTTTCCGTCACTCTCTCTCCGCTGTCCGGGCCCGCGGCCGTTTCCTCACCGCGCTCCACGGGCTCGCCGTCGGCCCGCCGCTCGGGCCCGTCCGCGTGGGAGCGCCCTCCCCCCGCCACGTCCCCCACATCCACTCCTCACACCGATACCGCTCTTACCTCGCTGCGGGCCGCGCCCCAGCCGGCGCAGACCCACACCTGCCACTCCCATAACGAGCGGGAGTTCCACAGGGGTCGGCAGATGCACCATGTCATCGCCATTGTCGGCCCCGGCGGCCGCGGAGGGCGTCCCGCCGCGCGGATCCGGTACCGACGCGTAGGCCTCGGGCTCCTCCAGCCGCCGCCAGTGCGAGTAGGGCCAGGCGATCACCACGGCCTTGCCCACCACCAGACTCTCCGGAATGGTTCCCCTGCCCGGCTCCCGGAGGTGGTAGCGGGAGTCGGCGGAGTTGGAGCGGTGGTCGCCCATCACGAAGATACGGTTCTCGGGCACCTCCACCTCGAAGTGCATCTGCGAGGGCGCGTTGCCCGGGTGGAGGTAGGGCTCGTTCAGCGGTGTGCCGTTGACCGTCACCCGGCCGTCCTCGTCGCAGCACACGATGGTGTCCCCGCCGATGCCGATGACCCGTTTGATCAGGTCCTGCTCCTCGGCCGAGGGCAGCAGGCCGATGAACGTCAGGAACTGCCTGCCCTGCTTGATGCCCACGGGATCGTCCCGCTCCGGCTCCGCCCCGGGCGGCAGCCAGCCCCCGGGGTCCTTGAAGACCACCACGTCACCGCGTTCGGGGCGCGAGCCGAACCAGGGCGTCAGCTTGTCCACCAGCACCCGGTCGTCAATCTTGATCGTCTGCTCCATCGAACCGGAGGGAATGACGAACGCCTGTACCAGGAACGTCTTGAGCACCAGCGCGATCAGCAGCGCGACACCCACCAGGACCGGTATCTCCCTGGTCACCGACAACCGCCGGCGCCTCCTGATCCGCTTGGCGGCGCGCCGCCGGTCGGCCCGGCCCTCACCGGGGCCGCGCAGTGCGGTCCGGGACTCCGGCGGTGCGCCGCTGCCGCGGGGCCGTCCGCGCCTACCCATCCCGGCTCCGCAGGGAGGTCCAGCGACCGGTCGGCCAGACGATCCAGTCGGCCCGGCCGATCACCCTCTCCACCGGTACGGTGCCGCCGCCGGGGGATCCGAGGTGGTCCCGGGAGTCGCTCGACCGGGAGCGGTGGTCGCCCATCACCCACAGACGCCTCTCGGGGACAGCGATGTCGAACGGGACGGCCGAGGGCCGGTCGCCGGGATACAGGTACGTCTCGTCCGCCGGTTCGCCGTTCACCTCGATCCTCCCCCGCTCGTCGCAGCACCTGACCCTGTCCCCGCCGACCCCGACGACCCGCTTGACGTAGCCGGTGCCCTGTGACGGTTCCCGGTCGAACGAACCGGTGCCGTCGAACACCACAACGTCTCCGCGCGCCGGAAGGTTACCGAAGCGGTACGCCAGCTTGTTCACCAGAACGCGGTCGCCCGCTTCGAGGGTGTTCCCCATCGAGCCGCTCGGAATGCGGAAGGGTTCCGCCACGAACGCGTGGACCAGCAGGAGCAGCACGGCGACCACGGCCCCCGCGGCCCCCGGACGCACGAAACGCGACCGGCGTCCCCCTCCCCGTACGGGGTGGGGGGAGCGGTCGCGCTCCATGGATCGCGTGTGCTGTTCGTCGGTGCTCATCGAGCCGAGAGCCTAACCCGGCGGCGTGCCGGAAGCCGGGCCGACGGCGGCGCGGAGGGCCGTGCCCCGCGGGCGGGACCGGGCGGCCGGGCGCCGGGAAGCCCGGTGCTCCGCCGCGCGGACCGGTCGCGGATCAGCGCTCGCGCTTCTCCTTGATCTTGGCGGCCTTGCCGCGCAGCTCGCGCAGGTAGTACAGCTTGGCGCGGCGGACATCACCGCGGGTGACGACCTCGATCTTCTCGACGACCGGGGTGTGCACCGGGAAGGTGCGCTCCACGCCGACGCTGAAGCTGACCTTGCGGACAGTGAAGGTCTCGCGGACGCCGGAGCCCTGGCGGCGGATGACGACGCCCTTGAACTGCTGCACACGGGAGCGGTTGCCCTCGATGACGCGCACGTGGACGTTGACGGTGTCACCCGGACGGAAGGTGGGGATGTCGCTGCGCAGCGAGGCGGAGTCGACGCTGTCGAGAAGGTGCATGGCCGTCTGCTTTCCTCGCCGATGCCACAGGTCATCGGCGGAATCGTTCGTTGGGTTCGGTGAGCCGCCGTACCGGTCGGGCGTTGGTCCCCCTGTGGCAGGGTCGCGCGCCGGACGCGAGGCAGCGGCCTATTCTTCCACGCCTCCGGCCGCGGGTCCAAATCGGCCGTCGGGCCGCTCGGCCCAGCCCAGCTCGGCGAGCAGCCTGCGGTCGCCGGCGTCCAGGGCGGAGGGATCGCACCTCTCGATCAGGTCCGGGCGGTAGCGCACGGTGCGGCGGAACGCCTGGTCGCGGCGCCAGCGCGCGATCCTGCCGTGATGCCCGCTGAGCAGCACCTCGGGGATGTCCCGGCCACGCCACACCGGCGGCTTGGTGTAGACGGGCCCCTCCAGCAGATCGGCCATGGCGCCGGGAGCGAAGGAGTCGTCGCGGTGGGACTCGGCGTTGCCCAGGACCCCGGGCAGTAGCCGGGCGACGGCCTCCACCATCACCAGGACGGGCGCCTCACCGCCGGCCAGCACGTAGTCGCCGATGGACAGCTCACGCACCCGCAGGTGCTCCCCGTACTCCTCGACCACGCGGCGGTCGATGCCCTCGTAGCGAGCGGGGGTGAGGACCAGCCACGGCTCGGCGGCCAGTTCGACGGCGGTCTCCTGGGTGAACGGGCTGCCGCTGGGGGTGGGTACGACCAGGACCGGTCCCTCCTCCGGACCGTCTCCGCCCGAGGCGATGACCGCGTCCAGCGCCTCGCCCCACGGCTCGGGCTTCATCACCATGCCGGGGCCGCCGCCGTAGGGGGTGTCGTCGACGGTGTTGTGCCGGTCGTGGGTCCACTGCCGCAGGTCGTGGACACGCACGTCGAGCAGGCCGCGGGCGCGCGCCTTGCCCACCAGGGAGACGTTCAGCGGTTCCAGGTACTCGGGGAAGATCGTGACGATGTCGATCCGCATCAGGCGCCGTTCCCGTCTTCCCCGCCGTCCTTGCCGTTGCCGCCGTCCCCCGTGCGGGATCCGGCGATCTCGGCGCGGCCGTCGACGAGCCCCGGCGGCGGGTCGATGACGGCCCGCTGTCCGTCCAGGTCGATCTCGGGGACGATCTCACCGACGAAGGGGACGAGCACCTCGCCGCCGTCGGGCCTGCGCACCACGAGCAGGTCCTGGTGGGGCAGGTGGGCGATCTCCTCGATCCGGCCGACGGTCGTTCCGTCCAGGGTGACGACGTCGAGGTCGACCAGCTGGTGGTCGTAGTACTCGTCGGGGTCCTCGGGGGTCTCCTCCGGGTCGACCTCGGCGATCAGCAGGGTGTTGCGCAGCGCCTCCGCGGCGCCACGGTCCCTCACCCCCGCGAAGCGCAGCAGCAGCCGACCGCTGTGGACGCGCCCGGACTCGATGGTCAAGGGGCCCACGGAGACGGGTTCGGTGGCCAGGACCGCGCCGGGAGCGAGGCGCACCTCGGGTTCATCGGTACGCACCTCCACCGTGACCTCTCCCTTGATCCCGTGGGCACGGCCGATGCGCGCGACTACCAACTGCACTGCTCGTCACTCCAGGTTCTCGCCGGTTCCCCTGCGCCGGCCCGCACACGGTCCCCGTACGCCGACGGCCACCGGCACGGGCCGGGGGCGGCGGTGCCGCCCCCGGGGGGGGGGGGGGGGGGCCGCCCCCCCCCCCCCCCCCCCGCCCCCGGTGCTCTGCGTTGTCTGCCGCGGTCCTCAGCGGATCTGGTCCACGTCGACGAGGTCGACACGGACTCCGCGCCCGCCGAGAGCGCCCACGACGGTGCGCAGCGCGCGTGCGGTGCGGCCGTTGCGGCCGATCACCTTGCCGAGGTCGTCGGGGTGGACCCGGACCTCCAGCACGCGCCCGCGACGCAGGTTGCGGGCGGCGACCTGCACCTCGTCGGGGTGGTCGACGATGCCCTTCACCAGATGGTCGAGGGCCTCTTCCAGCATGGTCACGCCTCGGTCGACTCGGCGGAGGCCTCGGCCTCGTCCGCCTTCTTGTCGGCCTTCTTCGCCTTCTGGGTGATGGCCTCACCCTTGGGCTCGTCCGCCGACTCCTTGGCGGCGGCCTCGAAGAGTGCGCGCTTGTCGGCCTTGGGCTCGGCGACCTTCATCGGCTCCGGGGCCGGCAGGCCCTTGAACTTCTGCCAGTCGCCGGTGACCTTCAGGATGGCCAGGACCGGCTCGGTCGGCTGCGCGCCGACACCCAGCCAGTACTGGACGCGCTCCGAGTCGACCTCGATACGGGAGGGGTTCTGCACCGGGTGGTACAGACCGACCTCCTCGATGGCCCGGCCGTCGCGACGGGTGCGGGAGTCGGCGATGATGATGCGGTAGTGAGGCGAACGGATCTTGCCCAGTCGCTTCAGCTTGATCTTGACTGCCACGGGTGTGGTGTCTCCTGGTCTCTGGCGTGGTTGGACACGGCGGGATGCCACGTGGGGTTGTGGTACCCGAGTGTCCGAGTGGACGCGTCAGCCGGAGGAGAGAGGGGTCCTGTGCGGCTGTCGAGTACAGCCGCCCATTGTGCCACACCCCCTGTGCCGCACCCCGCGGGGGCGGCCGGCGTCCGGCCTCCCCCGGCCCCCCGGCCCGGCACGGCTTCGCGGCACCTCAGCCCACCCCGACCGCCTCCTTCTCCGTGTCCGGAATGCGGAACGGCTTCCCGCAGGCCCCGCACATGATCGGCGCCTGGGCCAGTACGGACGGGACGACCCGGACGTTGCGCCCGCAGTCGCACACGGCCTTGACCCGCACTCCGCCACCCGACGAACCGTGCCGCGCGGCGGGGCCGCGGAAGGAGCGCGAGGTGTCGGTGGCGGTGGCGGCGCTGTGCGCGCGCAGAGCACGCTGCAGCCGCTCGATGGTGGGCCGGTAGCGCCTTCTGGTCTCGGGCTTCATCACGACCAGCGAGAAGCCGCTGCTCGGATGCGGCTCCTCCGAGTGCTCCAGGCCAAGCTCCTCGGCGATCGCCAGGAAGCGGCGGTTGTGGTAGCGGCCGGCGCGCGAGGTGTCCCGGACTCCGCGGGCGGCGGCGATCCCGTGGACGGCCTCGTGCAGCAGCCGTTCGAATGAGAGCTCGGCGCCGCAGGCGGACGACGACTCCCCGATCAGCGATTCGGGCGCGGCCAGGTCGGGCAGCTCCGGGTGGTGCCGTTGAATGTCGGCCCACGCGAGCGCCAGCTCGGCGGCTAGTACAGGTGGTGTCGTGCTCACGTCGTGCACAACGAGCCAGAGTGTCCCGGTGTTCCGATTACGGGGCATCCCAAATAATTTGCACCTACCCGCCAGTTCAGGTTGATGCGCGCCGTCGGGGCCGGTATGCCGAGTCCGGCCGGCTCCTGGGCGGGACGCCCGGTGGGACTCCGCACACCGTGTCCGGGCGGCCCGGCGGCTCAGTAGGAGCGGGCGACCACGGCCACCGCACCCGGGGCGTCGTCGGACTCGGGTACCGATCCGTCCTCGCCGACCAGGCAGCGTACCGTGACGCCCTGCTCCGCGAGTCTCGCCTCACCCTCCGGACCCAGACCGGTCCAGGGGATGCGGGCCCAACCGCCGCCGGCGGCGGCCTCGGCGGCCTCCTCCACCGTCCGCACGTTTGAGGTGCGGGCCTCGCGACGCTCGCGGGACCGGCGCAGCAGCAGCGCCTGGTCCTCCTCCAGAAGCCTCGGGCACAGCTCGGCCAGGACGTCGAGTGCCACCGGCTCCTTGCCCCCGGCGATGCGCCTGACCAGCATCGCGGTGCCGTTCTCCAGGTCGCGCGGACCGATCTCGACGCGCAGCGGCACGCCCTTGAGCTCCCAGTCCACCGCCCGCCGGCCGAAGGGGGTGTCGGTGCGGTCGTCCACCTTCACCCGGACACCGGCCGCGGCGAGCCGGTCGCCGGCCTCGCGGACCCTCGCCAGCACCGCGTCATCGCCCTTGACGGCCAGGACGACGGCCTGGACGGGGGCCAGGCGCGGCGGGATCCGCAGGCCGTCGTCGTCGCCGTGCGTCATGATCAGGCCGCCGACCATCCGGGTGGAGGTGCCCCAGGAGGTCTGCCAGACCAGTTCCCGCCCGCCGTCCTTCGACAGGTAGCGGGTGCCGAACGCCTTGGCGAAGTTCTGGCCCAGCTCGTGGCTGGTGCCCATCTGCAGGGCCTTGCCGTCGCCCATCATGCCCTCCAGGGTGAGGGTGTTGACGGCGCCCGCGAAGCGCTCCCTGGCCGTCTTGCGGCCCAGTACGACGTCCATGGCCAGGACGTTCTCCATGAAGTCGGCATAGACCTCGCGGTGGATGCGGGCGGCGTAGTCGCGCGCATCCTCGTAGGTGGCGTGGGCGGTGTGCCCCTCCTGCCACAGGAACTCACTCGTTCGCAGGAAGACCCTCGGACGCATTTCCCAGCGCACCGCGTTGGCCCACTGGTTGATCAGCAGGGGCAGGTCACGGTGGCTCCGCACCCACTTGGCGAAGTACTCGTTGACGATCGTCTCGGAGGTCGGCCGGACGACCACCGGCTCCTCCAGCTCCTTGCCGCCGCCGTGCGTGACCACGGCCAGCTCGGGGGCGAAGCCCTCGACGTGCTCGGCCTCCCTGGTCAGGTAGGACTGGGGGATGAACAGGGGGAAGTAGGCGTTGTCGGCGCCCGCGGCCTTGATACGGGCGTCCATCTCCCGCTGCATCCGCTCCCAGAGGCCGTACCCGTACGGCCGGATGACCATGGTGCCGCGCACCGGCCCGTTGTCGGCCAGTCCGGCCTTGTTGATCACGTCCTGGTACCAGCGCGGGAAGTCCTCCGCCTGGGGTGTGAGCACGGGAGCCTTTGCCATGTCGCGCATGTTACGGCGGTCTGCTGCGGATGCGTGAACCGGACCGCCGGGGGAACGTGGAAGTGCGCGCGGGCAAGCGCGGGTGGAAACACCCCGGCGCCCATCTGGACTCGGGGACAGATGCGCAGTTCCCCGGCTTTCGGGGACTTGAGGACCTCTCGGGGGACGAGACGGCGGCCGGTTGTCCGGCGATCCTTCCATCGGAATGGGGATGTTGCGATGGCACCCACGCTCACACAGCGGCACCTCCCGCGGCCCGCCCGGGACTGGGCGGAGATTCAGGAACGGATGCTGGTTCCGCTCTACGAGGCGGTATACGAACGGTTCGAGGTCGGACGTCACTCCCATGTGCTGGGCCTGGGCTGCGGCTCGGGCCTGGCGCTGGTGATGGCGGCGGCCCGGGGCGCGACCGTCACGGGGACGGACACCGACGAGGCACGCCTGGAGCTGGCCCGGCAGCGGCTGCTGCCGGAGCCGCAGTGGGGCGCGCGGCACTGGACCGCGCGGGTGCTGCCGGGCGGGCCGGACGGCGGCCCGGAC
>NZ_JBXUOY010000073.1:0-20499 GCF_057196705.1 Streptomyces sp. ATLC9
GGTGGAGGGCGAGCGCGGCCCGGGCCCGGCCGTTCACCGCTCCGCCCCGGGGGCCGGCGCGGGTGCGGGTGCGCAGCAGGCACAGCCCGGGCGGCAGCCGCAGCCGTCCCCTTCGGCCCCCGCCGGCTCGGTGGCCGCAGCGGTCGCCGCGGTGGCGTTCGGTGCGCAGCAGCCCCTGCCCTGCCAGGCGTCGCGGCCCTCCCTGACGGCGACGGCGGCGATGACCAGGGCGGCGATCGGGTCGGCCCAGGACCAGCCCAGGGCGGCGTTGAGGACCAGGCCCACCAGGAGCACGGCCGACAGGTAGGTGCACAGCAGGGTCTGCTTGGAGTCCGCCACCGCGCTGGCCGAGCCCAGTTCGCGTCCGGCCCTGCGCTGGGCGAGGGAGAGGAACGGCATGACCGCCAGGGACAGGGCGGCCAGCACGATGCCTGGAACGGAGGACTCCGCCTCCCCTCCACCGGCCAGCGCCCGGACGGCGTCGACGGTGACGTAGGCGGCCAGCGCGAAGAAGGAGACGGCGATGATCCGCAGGGCGCGCTGCTCACGGGCCTCGCGGACGGCGTGGTCGGCGGCGGAGAACTGCCAGGCGACGGCGGCGGCCGAGGAGACCTCGACGACCGAGTCCAGACCGAAGCCGATCAGCGCGGCCGAGGAGGCGGCCGTCCCGGCGGTGAGGGCGACGGCCGCCTCGACGACGTTGTAGGCGATGGTGGCCGCGACCAGCAGCCGTATCCGGCGGATGAGGGCGTCGCGGCGGGCCGGGGACGGCCCGGGGGGCGCGGATGTTCCGGCGGCCACGGTCAGCAGCACCCCTTCTCCGCGTCGTCCGGGCAGGTGCGGTCGGTCTCCACGGCCACCACGGCGGTGCGCAGGTCGTCCAGCGCGTGACCGAGGCGGGGGTCGGCCAGCTCGTAGCGGGTGCGCCGGCCCTCGGGGGCGGCGACGACCAGGCCGCAGTCACGCAGACACGCCAGGTGGTTCGACAGCCGGGTCCGGGAGATACCCAGCGCGTCGGCGAGGTCGGCCGGGTAGGCGGGGGCATCGCGCAGGGTCAGCAGGATGCGGCAGCGGATCGGATCGGCCAGCGCCCGGCCGAACCGGGTCAGGGCGTCGAGATCGGTGGCGAGAGTCAGCACGACCAGAACGATACACGAAATCATGAATTCACATAACCATGAACCAATCGGCGACCTGTTCGCCGAACTCCTCGCCCTCTCCCAGGACCTGTGAACGGAACAATCCCCACCTGACCTCCGCCGGACCACCGCGGTCGGCGGGAGTCGGCACCGCACCCCCGCACCACGCGGACGGCACCCTCGTGGGATGGCCTCCGTGATCCGGCAGCCGCACCGACCGACCCGCCCTCGACAGGCGTGGGTCCGGTCCTGGCTGCTGGTGGTGGCCGTACTGGCGGGGTTGGTGGCCATGCACGGCCTGAGTCCGGTCGGTGCGCCGGATGCACCCCACGCCATGCCCGCCGCGGGGCATGCGAGGCCCGTGCCGGTGGCGGCCTCAGGCGGCTTCGCCGGTAGTGCCTGCGTGCACTCCGGGCACGGGACTGGTGGGTATCTGGAACACGCCGACGCCATGTGCACAGCCGGCGGCACCTCCAGTGGGCCGTCGCTGCCCGTGCCACTGCCCGTCACGATCGACCCGGCGGCCGATGCGGCCGGCACGCCGCAGGCACCTGCCGCCCTGCTCGGTGGCCGTGCCCCGCCCTCCTTGAGCGAACTGCAACTCCTGCGCATATAGGCACACCCGCGCACCGCCGACCCGACGGACGCCCCGGTCACGGCGGGAGTCCCGCGCCCAGCGGCTCCGCCCCGGCCTCGGCGGGAACCCACAACGCCGCCGACGTGTCCTTCGTCCAGGGGATGATCCCCCACCACCGGCAGGCGGTGGAGATGGCGGACCTCGCCGCCGCCCGCGCCTCCTCACAGGAGGTCAGGAACCTGGCGATCGCCGTCCGGAAGGCCCAGGACCCGGAGATCAGGACCCTGACCGGGTGGATGATCTCCTGGGGAGAGGTGGTCCCCGCCGGGAACGGCGGCACGGACCACTCCGGCCACGGGGCCCACGGCATGGAGGAGATGATGAGCCCTGAGGAGATGGAAGAGCTGGAGCAGGCCTCGGGCAAGGACTTCGACACCGCTTTCCTGAAGATGATGGTCGAGCAGCATGAAGGTGCGGTGGCCATGGCCGAGACCGAGCGGAAGAACGGCTCCTACGGCCCGGCGAAGTCCATGGCCGACGACATCATCGCCACCCAGAGTTCCGAGATCGAGGAGATGAACGGGCTCCTCGGCCGGAGTTAGCCTCCGCCGGCGGGCCGGGGCGGCAGCGTGCTGCCCCGGCCTCCGCGCGCTCATGGGACCATCCCCGCGGGTGCGGGGAGCAGAGGCCGCCCTCGCTCCGTGCAATGTGGACGCTGGGACCATCCCCGCGGGTGCGGGGAGCACACTGAGCGACCTGCAGTTTTACTCGCCGGAACCGCGATTTCTGAGCAGTTTCAGAGAGTTCGACATAGCCACCATATAGCGCATATCACCCACGACTCGCCACCTTGTTCCCGCTCCGGGCAGCATCTTATGAGCTGACCCCCTCCCAAGGGCGGTGGCCTTCCCTGGCGGGCCCGCAGTCGACGGGAGCAGTACAGCCGCATGAACACGAACGGGCCCCCGCCACGCACCCTTGGGCGCTCGGGCCGAAGCCGCGCCGGGGTCAGTGGCGGACGACCGCCGGGGCAGCCGGTTCGCGTACCGGGCGCCGATGCCGCCCGTCGCCGTGGCTCGCGGGTCACCGAGGTGCGGCGGCGCCCGGCATGCGGCTCGTGCCGGAATTGTACGCGGTGTAGGCAGCACCAAGCCGGCACGGGAGGGGTGGGGATGGGTCGTGACGTGGGCTTTCGGTCAGCATCGAGTCAGCGCGGGAGTCGGCGCCGCACTCGCGAACCACACCCGGGCGGGGCAATTCCGGCATCGTCCCATCCGGCCTCGCCGGCCCCCCTCGCGGGGCCGCCCGGCCGCGCGCCCGCCCCGCGGCATGGCGGGCGCGCGCACCGCGGCGCGCGGAACTGTGGTGTCCCACCACATACGCCCGCGACCTGGGCTTTCCTACGGTGTGGCGGCACACGAACGTCCCCGTCGAGCCTCAGGAAGTGGTGCCGATGCCGTCACCCGCAAGCGCCCCACCCGCTCCTTCCAACCTCAGGCGCGTGGTCACCGCCTCCCTGATCGGCACCACCATCGAGTGGTACGACTTCTTCCTCTACGGCTCCGCCGCCGCGCTCGTCTTCGACAAGCTGTTCTTCCCCGAGTCCGATCCGCTGGTCGGTACGCTGCTGGCCTTCCTGACGTACGCGGTCGGCTTCGTCGCCCGCCCCGTCGGCGCGCTGGTCTTCGGCCACTACGGCGACCGGCTCGGCCGCAAGAAGCTGCTGGTGATCAGCCTGCTGCTGATGGGCGGCGCGACCTTCGCGATCGGGCTGCTGCCCACCCACGCCCAGCTCGGCTCCATGGCCGCCGTCCTGCTGACCGTGCTGCGGCTGGTGCAGGGCTTCGCGCTCGGCGGCGAGTGGGGCGGCGCGGTGCTGCTGGTGTCGGAGCACGGCGACGCGCGCCGGCGCGGTTTCTGGGCGTCCTGGCCCCAGACCGGCGCGCCGGCGGGCCAGTTGCTGGCCACCGCCGTGCTGGCGGTGCTGACGGCGATGCTGTCGGAGGACGCGTTCGTCTCCTGGGGCTGGCGCGTGCCGTTCCTGCTGTCCGGGGTGCTGGTGCTGGTCGGCCTGTGGATCCGGCTGTCGGTCGACGAGTCGCCGGTCTTCAGGGCCGCTCTGGCGAAGGCCGAGGCGCGCAGGGCCGCCGAGAAGGCCGGGGACACGACGGCGGAGACCATGCCGCTGCTGGCCGTGCTGCGCCACCACTGGCGCGACGTGCTGATCGCGATGGGCGCGCGGATGGCGGAGAACATCAGCTACTACGTCATCACCGCCTTCGTCCTGGTCTACGGCACCAAGCACCTGGACTTGGAGAAGCAGACGGTGCTCAACGCGGTGCTGATCGCCTCCGCCGTCCACTTCGCGGCGATCCCGGTGTGGGGCGCGCTGTCGGACCGGTGGGGCCGCAAGCCGGTCTATCTGCTGGGCGCGGCCGGGATCGGTCTGTGGGCGTTCCCGTTCTTCTGGCTGGTCGACACCGAGTCCTTCGGCGCGGTGCTGCTGGCGGTGACGGTCGGGCTGGTCCTCCACGGCGCGATGTACGCCCCCCAGGCGGCTTTCTTCTCCGAGCTGTTCGCGACCAGGGTGCGCTACTCCGGGGCCTCGATCGGCGCGCAGTTCTCGTCGGTCGCCGCCGGTGCCCCGGCCCCGCTGATCGCCACCGCCCTGCTGGCGGACTTCGGGAGTTCGACGCCGGTGGCTCTGTACGTGATCGCCGCCGCGCTGCTCACGCTGCTCGCGGTCGGGGTGGCCAAGGAGACCCGGATGCGGGATCTGGAGCGGATCGGCGAGCCGGAGGAGCCGGGGGCGGTGCCCGCGCCACGCGGCCGTTCCGTCCCCGTGGACGGACCCTGACCTCCGGACGGGCACAGCCGCCCGTCGCCCGCCGGCCGCCCTCGCCCGGCGGCCGGCGTTCAGCGGGCGACGGCGGCGGACATCCGGTGCAGCCGCAGCGCGAGCTGCACCTCCAGGGCCCTGTCCGGGCACTGCCAGTCGCTTCCCAGCAGTCGTCCGACGCGTTCCAGCCGCTGGGCGACGGTGTTGACGTGGACGTGGAGTACGTCCTTGGTCCGGGCCGGGCTGGAGCCGGAGGCGAAATACGCCTCCAGGGTGCCCACCAGGTCCGTGCCGCGGCGCCCGTCGTACTCCAGGAGCGGGCCGAGGGTGCGGTGGACGAAGCCCTCGACGTCCCGGCCGTCGGCCAGCAGCAGCCCGAGGAAGCCCAGTTCCCCGGAGGCCGCGCCCTCGCCGAAGCGGCCCAGCAGCCGCAGGGTGTCCAGACAGCGGCGGGCCTCGTCGCAGGCGGCGGCCACCGCCGCCGGGTCGGCGGCCGGCGTGGGCACCGGCGAGGAGGCCCCGACGGTGACGGGGGCGTGGACGGCCGCGCCGAGCTGGGCGGCTACCTGCCGGGCCGTGCCGCCGGGGCCTTCGGGGGGCCCGTGTTCTGCGGAGCCCTCCCCGCCGGCCAGCGGCAGCAGCAGCACGGTGCCGCCGTCCCGGGCGGCCGCCAGTCCGTGCCGGGTGGCGGCCAGATGGGAGGCGGCCGACCACAGCCGCTGCCGGTCGGTGGTCTCCTGCCGCCCCGTGCCGCCTTCGGTGTCCAGCCTGGCGGCGAGGACGACGTGCGGGACGTCGAGGTCGGCCCCGAGCCGGGCGGCGCGTTCGCGCAGCAGCCGGGGGTCGCGGTCGGCGGCGTCCAGCAGGTCGTCCAGGATTTCGCCGCGCACCCGCTGCTCGGCCTCGCTCGCCGAGCGGCGGGCCAGCAGCAGCAGCGAGGTGACCATGGCCGCGCGTTCGAGGGTGCGCTGGTCCATCGGGTCGAGCCCGCGGTGGCCGCGCAGCACCAGCGCGCCCAGCAGCTCGCCGCCCGCGGAGACGGCCGCCACCCAGGAGTCGCCGTCGCGCACCGCGTGGCCGTCGCGGCGGGAGCGCTCGACGGCCCGGGCCGGCGCGCTTGCGCCTCCTTCGGTCATCTCCGCGAACTCCACGTCTCCGTCGAGGACTTCGGAGACGGCGGCGGCCACGTCGTCCACGCCTTTGCCGCGCAGGACCAGTTCGGCGAGCCGGTCGTGGACCTCCGAGGAGCGTTCGATGGCGGCGCTGCGGTCGCGGATGATGGCGTTGGCGGCCTCCAGTTCGGCCATCGCCTCGCGGGTCTCGGCCAGCAGGCGGGCGGTGTCGATGGCGACGGCCGCGTGGGCGGCGAAGGAGGCCAGCAGAGCGACCTGCTCGCGGTCGAAGACACGTGGGCGGCGGTCGGCCGCGAAGAGCACGCCGATCACCTCCCGGCCGAGCATCAGCGGCACCCCCAGGATCGCCACCAGGCCCTCGTCGCCGACCCCGGAGTCGATGTTGCGGGTGTGCAGGAAGCGCTCGTCGCGCATGTAGTCGTCGGTGACGTAGGGACGCGCGGTCTGGGCGACCAGCCCGCCCAGCCCCTCCCCCATGCCCAGGCGGAGCTGCTGGAAGCGCGCGGAGACCGACCCCTCGGTGACGCGCATGTAGGTGTCGCCGGCCTCGGGGTCGTTGATGGTCATGTAGGCGACCTCGGTACCCAGCAGGGAGCGGGCGCGCTGGACGATGGCGCGCAGCACGTCGTCCAGCTCCCGCACTCCCGCCAGGTCGTGCGCCGTGGCGAACAGCGCCGTCAGTTCCGCCTCGCGTCTGCGGCGTCCCTCCAGTTCGGACCGCACCCGCAGGGCGAGCATGCGGGCGCGGTCCGCCGCGGGGGAACCGTTCGGCCGTCCGGGCCTCTCGTACTCCTCGGCGGGGGCACCGCGGGCGAGGAGTTCCAGGAACGTCAGGGGTGCGGATCCGGCGTCGGACCCGGTGTCGGGTCCGGTCGCCGGTTCGGCGGCGGGCCCGGTGGCGGGCTCGGCGGCGTGGTGCTCGGGCATGGACACAGGGATACCTGCCGGTGGTACGGGTGCGCCAGGGGGCGCGGTACGCGGGCGTGTGCGCCCGGCGCGCCGGGGTGCGGGCCGGTTGCGCCGGGGCGCGGGTCAGTGCGCCGTCCAGCCACCGTCCATCACCAGGGACGCGCCGGTGACGAAGGAGGTCTGCGGGCCGCACAGATAGGCGACGGCCTCGGCGACCTCCTCCGGCTCGATCAGCCGCTTGACGGCCGCGTCGGCGAGCATGATCTCGGAGACCACGCGGTCGGCGGGGATGCCGTGCGCCTCGGACTGGTCGGCGATCTGCCGCTCCACCAGCGGGGTGCGCACATAGGCCGGGCTGACGCAGTTGGAGGTGACGCCGTGTGCGGCACCTTCCAGGGCGACGACCTTGGACAGGCCCTCCAGCCCGTGCTTGGCACTGACGTAGGCGGACTTGTAGGCGGAGGCGCGCAGCCCGTGGACCGAGGAGATGTTGACGATCCGGCCCCAGCCCCGGTCGTACATGTGCGGCAGGGCGCCGCGCACCAGCCGGAAGGGGGCCTCCAGCATCACCGTCAGCACGGTGCGGAAGACGTCCGGCGGGAACTCCTGGAGGGGGCGGACCAGTTGGAGTCCGGCGTTGTTGACCAGCACGTCGGTGCCGGCGGCGGTCCGCTCGGCGGCGTCGAGGTCGGTGAGGTCGAGGTGGACCTGCTTCAGGGCTCCGGGCAGGCCCTCCGCCAGCTCGGCCAGCCTTCGCAGTCCTTCGGCGTCCCGGTCCACCGCGCGGACCTCGGCGCCCGCGGCGGCCAGCCGCAGGGCGCAGGCCCTGCCGATGCCCCCGGCCGCGCCGGTGACCAGGGCGGTGCGCCCGGCGAGGTCGAGCGGCACGGCGGGGGTGCCCGGGGCCGGGGCGGAGGCGGGGGACGAGGGGACGGTACGCGGGGTTCGCGGCGCGGTCATGGCCAGCACCCTAGGCAGCGGCCACTCCCCCACCGATGTGTCCCGCACCCATACTTCACTCCCCGGTGGTGTTCTGGAAGCACTTGGGTCCGTCGCTTCCCGCCCGCTCGACGCGCGTCAGCGCGAGCTCCTCCGGCGGGGGCGGCTCGTCCGGGCCGAACCACCCCACCTCCGGGGACTCCTCGTCGTTGACCCGTGCCCGGCCGCCCACCGCGCGGCAGCGGAAGGACATGTCCACGAACTGGCAGAGGTCCCCGTTGGGACAGCGGACCGGGGCCGGCGTCTGCTGCACCGGCGCCAGCCGTCCGGGCACGGCCCGCACCGCGGTCTCCTCGTACACCTCGCGCACCACGGCGTCGGCGGGCTGCCGCGCCGGCTGGGCGGGGGTGCTGGTGGGGCTGGCGACCGCCGGAGAGGTGGGGGACGTCCCGTAGGGGATGCGCCGCGGGCGCGCGGCCGTCCCCGCTCAGCCGCCTGTTCAGCCGGTCCGTACGGTGCGGTCCGCCACCAGCAGGCGTCCCTCGGCGTAGCCGCGCGCGGGACCGGGCAGCTCGGCGGGCCTGCCGCCGTGGAGGACGGTCAGGGTGCCGGCGGGGGGCGCCTCCGGCGCCGGTTCCGCGCCGATGCGCCGCAGCGCCTGGGCCGCGACCGCGGCGGCCGAGCCGTACAGCACCGGTTCGGGGGCCGGCGGGAAGTGGACGGCGGCGCGGATCCGCTCGGCGACCAGTTCGTAGTGGGTGCAGCCCAGCACCACGGACCGCACCGTGCGCGGGGTGAGGGCGGCGGCCGCGGCGACGGCGGCGTCGACGGCGGTCTCGTCCCCTTTCTCCACGGCGTCGGCCAACCCGTGGCAGGGCACCTCGGAGATCTCGGCCCCGCTGCCGAACCGGGCGATGAGGCGGCGCTGGTAGGGGCTGCCGGTGGTGGCGGGGGTGGCCCAGACGGCCAGGGGCCCGCCCGCGGCGGCGGCCGGTTTGACGGCGGGCACCGTGCCGACGACCGGCACCGCCGGCTCAAGCTCGGCGCGCAGCACCTCCAGGGCGTGCACGGAGGCGGTGTTGCAGGCGACGATCAGCGCGTCGGGCCCGTACGCGGCGGCCGCCCGCGCGCAGTCCAGGGCGCGGGCGGTGATGTCGTCGGCGGTCCGCGGTCCCCAGGGCATGCCGTCGGGATCGGAGGACAGGACGAGGTCGGCGTCGGGTCTCGCACGCCGTACCGCCGCCGCGGCGGCCAGCAACCCGATCCCGGAGTCCAGAAGCGCGATTCTCACGGACCACAGCGTACGGGCACGGGCGGGCGCGGCGCCCACCGGACGGCCCGGCCGGCGTCGTGCGCGGGAGGCCGCCCGAGGGAGGTCACTTGCGTCCGGGAGTCCACCGCATGCCCCAGCCGTAGGCCTGGTCCACCGTCCGCTGCGGGCTCACTCCGCGCTCCGGCACCAGGAAGCGCGACTCGCGCCGGACCAGCAGGTCGCCCCCGTCGTTGGTGATCAGCGCCAGGGCGCAGACGGTGGAGGGGAGGTCGCACTCGTCGAGGGAGAAGTCGACGGGCGCGCCGTGCCGCGGTGTGAGCGTCACCGTGGCGTGGAGGCCGGCGAAGCTGCGGGCGCCCTCGTAGATCGTGACGAAGATCAGGATCCGCCGGAAGCTCTCCCTGTGGTCGAGGTTGATCGTGAGGTTCTCGCCGGTCTCCACCGCACCGGTGCGGTCGTCACCGTCGAGGTGGAGGTACGGCGGCCGGTGCAGCGCGCCGAAGGCGTCGCCGAGGGCCTGGACGACTCCCTTGCTGCCGTCGGTGAGCTCGTACAGGGCGCACAGGTCCAGGTCGGGGCCGGCCTGCGGCGCCAGGACCCGGCTCAGCCTGCTCCCCCAGCCCCCGGACTGCCCGCGGGTCCGCCAGTTGAGGTTGACGCGCATCGTGCCGGAGGTGCCGCCCTGCTTGGCCAGGGAGACCGTGGGCGCCTCCTTGGTCAGGGTGACCTTGCTCAGCCGCACCGGCCGCGGCGCGGACTGTGGTGGCCGCGGCGTCTGCGGCTCGTCGACGGTGATCCCGAAGTCGGTGGCGAGGCCGGCCAGTCCGCTGTCGTACCCCTGCCCCACGGCCCGGAACTTCCAGGCGCCATGCCTGCGGTAGAGCTCGCCGAGCACGAAGGCGGTCTCCACGGTGGCGTCCCGGCTGTCGAACCGGGCGAGTTCGGCTCCGCTGCCGGCGTCGAGCACCCGTACGCGCAGCTCCGGCACCCGGCCGAAGTCCCCGCCGTCCGCGGAGGCGGCGACGACGACCTTCTCGATCGCGGGCTCGACCCGGTCGAGGTCCACGGCGAGGGTGTCGGTCACGGCGCCGCCTTCGGGCCTCCTGCCCTCGTGGCGCACGGCACCCGAGGAGTGCCGTGCCTGGTTGTAGAAGACGAGGTCGCCGTCCGAGCGGACCCTGCCCGAGGAGGCCAGCAGCAGCGCCGAGGCGTCCACGTCCGGCACTCCCGGTCCGGTGCGCCACCCCACCTCGACCCTGACCGAGTCCGCGGGAACCGGTACGTTGGCGCCTTTGAGCATGGTCATGTTTTCCTCTCCGTGACCGGGCCGTCCACGTCCGCCGCGCTCCGCCGGGCCCCGCTTCCGGCCTCACCCCGAGCCTTCGCGGGCATCCTCGCCCCCGAACGAACGAGATGACCGCTTTCTCCGCTTTTCCCGGCAGTTGCGGCCGATGACCGCGCAGAGCCCGTCAAATGACCTTCTTTTCTCTCTCCCCAACCAGCACATCGTGGGCTTAACTTATGAGTATGACGTCCCCCCGCAGCACCTACGGCGGTGGCTACTACAGCGCGCCGTCCTTCGCTGACACCCCGATCTACGACAGCCTGGTCGCCGAGCGGGGCACCCCTCAGATCGCGCCCATACGTGTTCCGGCCTCCCCGTACGAGACTTCGGACCACCTGCCCGCCCTCCCGGCCGCGCTGCCCGCGCTGCCGTCGGGGCCCTCCTACCAGCCGCAGCCGCCGCGGGGCTACCCGGCCCAGACCTACCAGCAGCCCGCGCCGGTCCAGCAGCCCGCGCCGCTGCAGCAGACGCCCGCGCCCTACATCCCGCAGCAGGCCCCCGCGCCGCGCGGCGGATACGGCTACCCGCACCAGCCGCAGCAGCAGCCCCAGCCGCAGCAGATGCGTCCGGTCGCCGCCCGCCCGGCGCCCGTCCAGAGCCCGTACCCCGGCTCGTACGAGGAGCCCTACGGCCACTCGTACCAGGGGCGTGGTTACTGACCCGCCGACTGTCCGATCCGGGTGGCAGGATGGGTTCATGACCACGCCCACACTGGCCGCGCTCAACCTCTACCCGGTGAAGTCGTTCGCGGGTGTCGGCACCGCCCGTGCCGCCGTGGAGCCATGGGGGCTGTCGGGGGACCGGCGCTGGATGGCGGCCGGTCCCGACGGCGCACCGCTCACCCAGCGCGGGCACCCGCGCCTGGCGCTGGCCGCCGCCGAGCCGCTGCCCGGCGGCGGCCTGCGGCTGTCCGCTCCCGGAATGCCCTCGCTGACCGTCGAGGTGCCGGATGAGGCCTCGGGCACCGACGTGTTCGAGGTGTGGCGCACCAAGGTCGAGGCGGTGCCCGCGTCCGACGAGGCACACGGCTGGCTGACGGCGTATCTGGGGACACAGGCGCGGCTGGTCCACATGGACGCGCCCGAGCGCCGACGCCCCGTCACCTCCTCGCACGGCCGCCCGGGCGAGACGGTGAGCCTCGCCGACGCGTTCCCGGTGCTGCTCACCACGGTGTCGTCGCTGGACGCCCTCAACCTGCTGATAGAGCAGGGGGATCACCCGGACGAGGGTCCGCTGCCGATGGACCGCTTCCGGCCCAACGTGGTGGTCGAGGGCACCGCGCCCTGGTCCGAGGACGGCTGGCGCCGCGTCCGGATCGGCGAGGTCTCCTTCCGGGTCGCCAAGCCCTGCGGCCGCTGCGTGGTGACCACCACCGACCAGGCCACGGCCGAACGGGGCAAGGAGCCGCTGCGCACCCTGGCCAGGCACCGCCGCTTCGGCGACCGGCTGCTGTTCGGGCAGCTCCTCGTCCCCGAGAACACCGGCTCCCTGCGTACGGGTGACCTCTTCGAAGTCCTGGACTGACGGGCGCGGGCGGCACGGCGGGGCGGGACGAGGCCCCGCATGTGCGAGGTCCCCACCGGACGCCGTTCGCCCTGCTCGCCGTCAAGCAGGCCGTGCGGCCCCGCCGTGCCACCCTGGCCATCCGGGAGTGGAGCGCCGCTCCACGCCCCGCTCCCGGGTGCGCACCGCCCGGGCGTGGGCGGCCCCTCCCGGCGCCGGCGGCCACGGGGCGATCGGCCCGGGCAGGGCCCGGACGCCGCCGGGCGGCCGGGAGCCTTTCCGAAGGCGTCCCCATGGAACGGAACACGAGAGGCTCCGCCGCACCGGTCCGCCCGTGGGCGGCCGAACGGCGAAAGCGCAGCGCCACGTTAGGCAACGGGAGGTTGCGGGAACGTTGCGCCTCGGCGGCGCGGCGCCTCCGGCCCTGTCGGACGGCCGACCCCGTAGGCCTCGCGCAGAGCTCGCAGCCGGGCGCCGGGCACCGCCCCGGCGTCCGGGGGCAGCGCTCCGGCCAGGGCCTCCCACACCTCGAGGTCGTCCTCCCCCCAGGAGGTGCGCACCCAGGTGTCCAGCAGGTCCGGATCCCGGCGGGTGAGCAGGGCCCGCCGCAGCCCGTCCTCCAGCGTCCGCCGCCTCCGCACCACCCCGGGCGCCTCGGACAGCGGCAGCAGCGGGCCCCGGTAGGCGGCCAGCGCGGTGGGCAGATCGCCGGCGTCCAGCGCCTCGGCGACGGTGTCGCAGTCGGTGCGCACCGGGGCGGTCAGACGGTACGGGCGGGAGGCCAGCAGCGGGCCCAGCACCCCGCGCAGCCGGGACAGTTCGGCGCGCAGGGTGACGGGGCTGACGTCGCGTTCGCCGTACAGCTCCAGGGCGAGCCGGCCGCCGGAGAGCCCGTCCGGGTGGGAGGCGAGCAGCAGCACGATCTCGCTGTGCCGCGCCCCCAGGCGTACCGGCGCCCGGGACCGCCCGGTGTGGAGCAGGGCGCCGTCACGGCCCAGGGCCTCCAGGAGCCGCGCCGGAGCGGCGGCCGTGACGAGGGAGGCGAGCTGGGCCTCGGCCGCCCGGGCGGTGGCCTGGACGAGGGCGAGGGTGTGCGGTGAGGCGAGGTGGTCGCCTCCGGTGATGTCCACGGCGCCCAGTACCCGGCGGGTTCGCGGATCGTGGACGGGGGCCGCGGCGCAGGTCCAGGGCTGGACGGGGCGGCAGTAGTGCTCGGCGGCGAAGATCTGCACCGGGTGTCCGAGGGCGAGCGCGGTGCCGGGCGCGTTGGTCCCGGCGTGGGGTTCGGACCAGCGGGCGCCGGGCACGAAGTTCATCCGCTCCGCGCGCCGTCTGACGTCCGCGTGGCCCTCCACCCACAGCATCCGGCCCTGCTCGTCGCAGACCGACAGCAGATGGGCGCCGTCCTCGGCGATGCCGCCCAGCAGTTCCCGGAACAGCGGCATGACCCGGCCCAGGGGGTGCTCCCGGCGGTGGGCGGCGAGGTCGTCGCCGGCGAGGTCCACGGGTGCCACACGGTCCACCGGGACCGACGCCCCGGCCGAGCGCCGCCAGGAGTCGGCTATCAGGCCGCGCACGGGCCCGCCGACCGCTCCCCCGGCCAGGAACGCCTCGTGGGCGCGGCGCACCGCTCCGGCCCGTTCGGCCGGGTCCGCTCCCGCCTCCAGCGCCAGCCATTGTCTGAACACGCCGCCATCGTGCTGCCGGGGAGGGTGTCGCGGCAACCGGGCGGCGGGCGCGGAGTGCCGCGCGGGGGCTCCCCCCGGCGCGCGGCCCGTACCCGGACGGCGCGTACGGGTGTGGCCGACCGCGCGGAGGGGACACGGAGGGACAGGCCCCGCACCCCCCGGGTACCCGGGGAACCCGGGAAGCCCGGGGGACAGAGCCGAGCCGTGAGCGGAGCCGCGAACCGAGTGAGGACCGGAGGTTCCATGCAGACGCACCCCCCGCTCGCCGACCGCGAGTGCGCCGAGCTGGACGCGCACTGGCGCGCGGTGAACTACCTGGCCGCGGGCCAGCTCTACCTCCGGGGCAATCCGCTGCTGCGCGGGGAGCTGCGTCCTGAGCACGTCAAGCCACGGCTGCTGGGTCACTGGGGCACCTGTCCGGGCCTGGGGCTGGTCTACACCCATCTGAACCGGGTGATCCGCGTCCGCGACCTGGAAGCGCTGTGCGTGTGGGGACCGGGCCACGGCGCGCCCGCGGTACTGGCGGGGAGCTGGCTGGAGGGCACCTTCGGAGAGCTGTGGCCCGGCATGGGGCGCGACGAGGCGGGCATGGCACGACTGTTCGAGCAGTTCTCCTCTCCCGGCGGGCTGCCCAGCCACACCTCCCCGGTGGTGCCCGGCTCGATCCAGGAGGGCGGGGAGCTGGGGCACTCCCTGTCCCACGCCTACGGAGCCGCCCTGGACAACCCGGACCTGGTGGCCGTCTGCGTCGTCGGGGACGGCGAGGCGGAGACGGGGCCGCTGGCCGCCTCCTGGCACTCGAACAAGTTCCTGGACCCGGTGCACGACGGCGCGGTGCTCCCCGTCCTGCACCTGAACGGCTACAAGATCGCCAATCCGACCGTGCTGTCCCGCATCCCCCACGAGGAGCTGGACGCCCTGCTGCGCGGCTACGGCCACGAGCCGCTGTACGTGACGGCCGCCCCGGACACCCCCGCGGCCGAGGTCCACCGCGCCCTGGCCGCCGCCCTTGACACGGCACTGGACGAGATCGCCGCGATCCGGCGGACGGCGCGCGAGGAGGGAGCGGCCGGACGACCGCGCTGGCCGGCGATCGTGCTGCGCACACCCAAGGGCTGGACCGGCCCGCGGGAGGCGGACGGCGACCCGGTGGAGGACACCTGGCGCTCCCACCAGATCCCGGTGAAGGACGTGCGCGACGACCCCGGCCGGCTGCGCGCGCTGGAGCGGTGGCTGCGCTCGTACCGGCCCGAGGAGCTGTTCGACGGCTCCGGCCGCCCCCTGCCCGGTGTGCTGGCTCAGGTGCCGCGCGGAGAGCGGCGGCTGGGGGCCTCGAAGCACGCCGACGGCGGCCGGCTGCGAAGGCCGCTGCCGCTGCGCGGCCCGGAGGACTTCGCGGTGCCGGTGGACGGGCCCGGCGCCTCCTCCCACGAGCCGACCCGGGTGCTGGGCGGCATGCTGCGGCGGCTCTTCGAGGACACCGCGCGGCGGCGCGACTTCCGGCTGACGGCCCCGGACGAGGCCGAGTCCAATCACCTCCAGGACGTCCTGGAGGCCACGCCCCGCGCCTGGCAGGGCGCCTCGCTGGAGACGGACCGGAACCTCGGCCGCCACGGCCGGGTGATGGAGGTGCTCTCCGAGCATCTGTGCCAGGGCTGGGTGGAGGGCTACACCCTCACCGGGCGGCACGGGCTGTTCACCTCCTACGAGGGGTTCTCCACCATCGTGGCGAGCATGGTCACCCAGCACGCCAAGTGGCTGCAGAGCGCCCGCGAGGTGCCCTGGCGGACTCCCGTCCCGAGCCTGAACTACCTGCTGACCTCGCACGTGTGGCGCCAGGACCACAACGGTTTCTCCCACCAGGACCCCGGCTTCGTCGACCATGTGCTCACCAAGAGCCCCGACGTGGTGCGGGCCTACTTCCCTCCGGACGCCAACACCCTGCTGTGCGTGGCCGACCACGTGCTGCGGACGACGGACACGGTCAACGTGGTCGTCGCCGGCAAGCAGCCCTGCTTCGACTGGCTCGGGCCCGCTCAGGCGCGCGAGCACTGCGAACGCGGCGCCGGGGTGTGGGAGTGGGCCGGGACCGAACGGCCGGGACGGGAGCCGGACGTGGTGCTGGCCTGCGCCGGGGACGTGCCCACCCAGGAGGCGCTGGCCGCCGCCTCGCTGCTGCGCGAGCACCTGCCCGATCTGGCGCTGCGGGTGGTGAACGTCGTGGACATCGCCCGGCTGATGCCCGCCTCGCGGCACCCGCACGGGCTGCCGGACGCGGAGTTCGACGCGCTGTTCACCCGTGACCGGCCGGTGGTCTTCGCCTACCACGGCTATCCGTGGCTGATCCACCGGATCGCCCACCGGCCCGGCCTCCACGACCGGCTGCACGTGCGCGGCTACCGGGAGAGCGGGGCGACCACCACCCCGTTCGACATGGTGGTCCGCAACGACCTGGACCGCTACCGGCTGGTCATGGACGTGGTCGGCCGGGCGCCGGGGTTCGCGGAGCGGGCGGACAAGCTGCTCGGGGCGGTGCGGGAGACGCGCGAGCGGCACCACGGCTGGATCCGCGAGCACGGCACCGACCTGCCCGAGGTCGCCGGCTGGCGCTGGCCGGGCTGACGAACCCGGGCCGGGACGGGACGGCGGTCAGGCGGCGGTGGGGACGAGCACCACGGGGCAGTGGGCGTGGTGCAGCACCGCGTGGGTGACCGGGCCCAGGCGCATGCCGAAGAGGCGGTGGCGGCGGTGCGCCGCCAGGACGACGAGATCGGCGAACGCGCTGGCCTCGACCAGCGCGTGGCCGGGCCCGGCGTACACCGTCTCGGCCCGGGCGTCGACGTTCGGGTGCGCCTCGCGCGGCCCGGCGACGGCGTCCACCGGCACGCTCTCCTCGTAACGCGCCTGCTCCTCGGCGATCTCCTCCAGCACCCGGGTCGGCGGCGGCACCATGACGCCGGGGTAGACCGGCAGCTCCCAGGCGTGCAGGACGAGCAGTGCCGCCGCCCGCCGCTCGGCCTCCTCGAAGCCGTAACGCACCGCGTCGGCGTCCGTCCCGTACTCCACGCCGACGACCACGGTGTGCCGGGGGCGCTCGTTGTCGCCGCGCACGACCATCACAGGACTCTCGACGTGCGCCGCCACCCGCAGGCTCACCGAGCCCAGCAGCAGCCCGGTGAAACCTCCGTGGCCGCGGGTGCCGACCACGGTGAGCGCGGCCCGGCGCCCGGCGCGCACCAGTGCGGCGACGGCGCTCTCGTCCACCGCGGACGGCCTCACCTCCAGCCCCGGAGCGCTCTCCCGGGCCCGTCCGGCTGCCGCCTCGGCGATCCGCCGGGCCTGCCGGGACAGTGCCCGCCGGTGCTCCTCGTCGGCCCCCCGGACGGTGCCGGAGGCGGCGGCGGTGTCGGCGGTGTCGGGCGCGAGCCGGTGGGCGGGTGCGCCGCACAGGACCTCCAGGGGCGCGCCCCGCAGCACGGCCTCCTCCACCGCGCGGTCCAGGGCGCGCAGGGAGTGGTCCGAGCCGTCGACGCCGACCACGACGGGGGGCTGGGCGGAGCGGTTCACTGTTCCTCGCGCCTCCAGGGGCGGGCGGCCCGCCCGCCCCGCGGCGGGTGTGCGGGTCCCGGTCCCCCGCCACGGGCGGGCCGGACCCCGGCGTCCCCGGTGTGCTCCGCGGGGCGCCGCGCCGGACCGGGGCGCCCGGGTACCCTCTCCACCTCTCCTTTTCACTCCTTCCGGGCCTGTTGGGCGGCTGTGCAGTGCGCTCCGGTGCCGATAAGCTCGGCCGTGGAGGCGAGAGGACGTCACCGGGTCCCTGCCCGCGCGGGTCCGTGCCGCCGTCCTCTCCCCCGTCCACCCGCTCCCGTGCGAGACCGGGCGGGCGGTGACCGGTGGCAAGGGGGGTGAGCGATCGTGCGGACGATCGCCGGGCTGTGGCGGTGGCGGGGCAACCCGCTGTGCCGGACCACCGACCGGGTCGAGGGCTGGCTGGCGCTGGCGGCCGTCCTGCTGATGACCGTGGGCACACCGGCCGTCGCGCTGTGGGGCACCCGGGCCGCGCACGAGACGCTGATGGGCGTCGTACGCGAGCAGCAGCGGCAGCGGCACCAGGTGTGGGCGACGGTGGCCCAGAGCACTCCGCCCGTGGCCGAGGGCTCCGATGTCGACTCCGGCCACCGGGTGAACGCCACCTGGACGGCGGTCGACGGCCGCACCCACTCGGGCACGGTCGTCGCCGACCGCCCGACCGAGCCCGGTGACCGGTTGCGCGTGTGGGTGGACGCCCGCGGTGAGCTCTCCGCACGTCCGCTGGACGCCGCCGCCGCCTCCTCGCACGCCGCCCTGGCCGGGTTCGGTACGGCGGTGGCCGCGGCCGGTCTGGTGGAGACCGCACGGCGGCTGATGATGCGGCGGCTGATGGCCCGGCGCTATGCGCGCTGGGCGCAGGAGTGGGCCCGGGTGGGCCCCGGCGGGGGGCGGGCCGGGCGGTCGAACTGACCCGGATCCGGCCGGGGCAGGCGCACGGAGGGCCTGCCTCCGCCATGGCGGGCGGACCGGTCATCCCATCGGTCCGGCACACGCTACGGTGGTGCATCCGGATGCGCGCGACAGCGCGATCGAGGTTCGCACGAGGTTTGGGGCAAGGCGGTCCATGGCACAGGGCTTGGTCCAGGTGACGCACACCAGCTCGTCGCGGTGGCGGCGCCGCACGGGAGACTACGCCACCATCTCCGCCGCCCTCGGCGCCGCCGGCGACGGCGACGTGCTGACCGTCGCCCCCGGCACCTACCGCGAGAACCTGGTGATCGAACGCGCCGTCACCCTGCGCGGCCCCGAGCGCTCCGACGGCGGCTCGGTGCGCCTGGCCCCCGCCGACGGGGTGGCGCTGACCGTGCGCGCCGCGGCGGTGGTGCGCGACCTCCAGATCGAGGGCCAGGACGCCGCGGCGCCCGCGCTGCTGGTCGAGGACTGCGTGGCCGAACTCTCCGGGCTGCGCGTGGTGACGCGGTCGGCCTCCGGTATCGAGGTGCGCTCCGGGGCCCGGCCGACCCTGCGCCGCTGCACCGTGGACAACCCCGCCGGGGTGGGCATCGGCGTCGGCGGGGGCGCGGGCGGGCTGTTCGAGGAGTGCGAGGTGGTCGCGGCCGGGCGGTCGGGCATCGCGGTGCACGAGGGCGCCCATCCCCGGCTGGAGCGCTGCCGGGTCCACCACGCCTCGGGAGCGGGGCTGTCGCTGTCCGGGGAGGGCAGCGCGGTGGACGCCGTGGGCTGCGAGGTGTACGAGATCAAGGGCGCGGGGATACGGGTCGCCTCCCGCGCGGTCGGGAACCTCACCGAGTGCCGGGTGCACCGCACCTCCGCCGACGGCGTCACCCTGGACACCGACGCGGTGCTCACCCTGGCCGACTGCGAGATCCACGACATCCCGGAGAACGCGATCGACCTGCGCTCGCGCTCGGTGC
Source organism: Streptomyces sp. ATLC9 (assembly GCF_057196705.1). Classification (NCBI taxonomy): domain Bacteria; kingdom Bacillati; phylum Actinomycetota; class Actinomycetes; order Kitasatosporales; family Streptomycetaceae; genus Streptomyces; species Streptomyces sp. ATLC9. The sequence continues at coordinate 18,811 of NZ_JBXUOY010000073.1, forward strand.
TGACGCTCACCCGCTCCACGGTGCGCCGTTTCGGCCGCAACGGCCTGTCGGTGTGGGACCCGGGCACCCGCGTGGACGCCAACGGGTGCGAGATCCAGGAGAGTACGGGCGACTACCCGGCGGTGTGGGTCAGCGACGGCGCCTCGGCGCTGCTGGACTCCTGCCGGGTCCACGACGTGCCGGACGCACTGTTCGTCCTGGACCGGGGCTCGCGGGCCGACGTCCTCGACAGCGATCTGGCGCAGGTGCGCAACACGGCGGTCTCGGTGAGCGACGGCGGTACGGTCCAGCTGGACGACTGCCGTATCCGGGAGGCCGCCACCGGCGCCTGGTTCCGCGACCACGGCAGCGGCGGCACCCTGGCCAACTGCACGATCGACGCCGCCGGTACGGGCGTGATCGTCACCAAGGGCGCCGACCCGGAGATCGACCGCTGCACCGTGACCGATCCGGTGGAGGCGGGCTTCTACGTCTCCGCCGAAGGGCGCGGCACCTTCTCGAACTGCCGGGTGACCGGCTCCGGCGGCTACGGCTTCCACGTGATCGACGGCTGCCGCACCACACTGCGCCGCTGCCGCACCGAGCGCTGTGCGCGCGGGGGCTACGAGTTCGCCGACGGTGGGCCCGTCGCCGAGGACTGCACCAGCGACCGGAGTTCCGCCCCGGTCGCCTCCGAGCCCGAGCCGCCCCTCCCCCCGGCCGTCCGGACCGCCGGTCTGCTGGGCGGCATACCCCAGCAGTCGGCCGCCACGGCGCCCCCTGCCGCGCCCGCCCCCGCCGGGCCCCCTTCCGGGGAGGCCCCCGGCGGGCCGGGGAAGGAGGCCCGGCCCGCGAAGGAGGTGCTGGGCGAACTCGACGCGCTGGTGGGCCTGGAGAGCGTCAAGCGGGAGGTGCGGGCCCTCATCGACATGATCGAGGTGGGCCGCAGGCGCCGTGAGGCCGGTCTGAAGGCGGCCTCCGCGCGCAGGCACCTGGTCTTCACCGGCTCCCCCGGCACCGGCAAGACCACGGTCGCCCGGCTCTACGGGGAGATCCTGCACTCCCTCGAGGTGCTGGAGCGCGGTCACCTGGTGGAGGTCTCCCGGGTGGACCTGGTCGGCGAGCACATCGGCTCGACGGCGATCCGCACCCAGGAGGCGTTCGACCGGGCGCGCGGCGGCGTACTGTTCATCGACGAGGCGTACGCCCTCTCGCCCGAGGACTCCGGCCGGGACTTCGGCCGGGAGGCGATCGACACCCTGGTGAAGCTGATGGAGGACCACCGCGACGAGGTGGTCGTCATCGTCGCCGGCTATACCGCGGAGATGAGGCGCTTTCTGGAGGTCAACCCCGGTGTGGCCTCACGCTTCTCACGGACCATCACCTTCGGCGACTACACGCCCGAGGAGTTGCTGCGGATCGTCGGGCAGCAGGCCGAGGAGCACGAGTACCAGCTCGCCGGGGGCACGGCCGAGGCGCTGCTGGAGTACTTCGCCGAGCTGCCCAAGGGGCCGACGTTCGGCAACGGCCGCACCGCGCGGCAGACCTTCGAGGCCATGGTCGAGCGGCACGCGGGCCGGGTCGCCCAGCTCGACGACCCGGACACCGGAGACCTGACGCTGCTCCACCCCGAGGACCTGCCTCGGGAACCGCGGCACTGACCGGTCCGCGGTCGGGCGGGCCGGGGCGGGCGGGGGCGGGTACCGCTGG
>NZ_JBXUOY010000074.1:0-20158 GCF_057196705.1 Streptomyces sp. ATLC9
GGAGCTGAAGGAGACCATCAACACGATGGTCGACCAGCTCTCGGCGTTCGCCGACGAGGTCACGCGGGTGGCGCGTGAGGTGGGCACCGAGGGCAAGCTCGGCGGCCAGGCCGCGGTGCGCGGAGCCTCCGGCACCTGGAAGGACCTGACCGACTCGGTCAACGTGATGGCCTCCAACCTGACCGGCCAGGTGCGCTCCATCGCCCAGGTCGCCACCGCCGTCGCGCGCGGCGACCTCTCGCAGAAGATCACCGTCGAGGCCAAGGGCGAGGTCGCGGCCCTCGCCGACGTCATCAACACGATGGTCGACACGCTCTCCGCCTTCGCCGACGAGGTCACGCGGGTGGCGCGCGAGGTCGGCACCGAGGGCATCCTCGGCGGCCAGGCACGGGTGCCGGGCGTGGCGGGCACCTGGAAGGACCTGACCGACAACGTCAACTCGATGGCGAACAACCTGACCGGGCAGGTCCGCAACATCGCCCAGGTCACCACCGCCGTCGCCCAGGGCGACCTCACCCGCAAGATCGACGTCGACGCGCGCGGGGAGATCCTGGAGCTGAAGACCACCATCAACACGATGGTCGACCAGCTCTCCGCCTTCGCCGCGGAGGTCACCAGGGTGGCCCGCGAGGTCGGCAGCGAGGGACGTCTGGGCGGCCAGGCCGAGGTCGAGGGCGTCTCCGGCACCTGGAAGCGGCTGACGGAGAACGTCAACGAGCTGGCCGGGAACCTCACCCGCCAGGTCCGCGCCATCGCCGAGGTCACCGGGGCCGTGGCCGAGGGCGACCTGACCCGCTCGATCACCGTGGACGCCTCCGGCGAGGTCGCCGACCTCAAGGACAACGTCAACTTCATGGTGCAGTCCCTGCGCGAGACCACGCGGGCCAACCAGGAGCAGGACTGGCTCAAGACCAACCTCGCCCGCATCTCGGGCCTGATGCAGGGCCACCGCGACCTCGCCGTCGTCGCGGAGCTGATCATGGACGAGCTCACCCCGCTCGTCGGCGCCCAGTACGGCGCCTTCTACCTCGCCGAGGACGACGCGGAGGGCACCGAGCTGCGCCTGGTCGGCTCCTACGGCCACCCCGCGGCGGCCGGCGGCGCCGAGCCGCCGCGCTTCAGGCTCGGCCAGTCCCTGGTCGGCCAGGCCGCCCGCAGCCGCCGCACCGTCACCGTCGACGACCTGCCCGCCGGCTACGTCACCGTCTCCTCCGGTCTGGGCGCCACCGAGCCCACCAGTCTGATCGTCCTGCCGATCACGGCGGAGGACCAGGTGCTCGGCGTCATCGAGCTGGCCTCGGTCACCCCCTTCACCGCGCTCCACCAGGACTTCCTGGGCCGGCTCATGGAGACCGTCGGCGTCAACGTCAACACCATCGTCGCCAACGCCCGCACCGACGAGCTGCTGGCCGAGTCCCAGCGCCTGGCCGCCGAACTCCAGGAGCGCTCCGAGGAACTCCAGGTCCAGCAGGACGAACTCCAGCGCTCCAACGCCGAGCTGGAGGAGAAGGCCGCCCTCCTGGCCTCCCAGAACCGCGACATCGAGACCAAGAACCTGGAGATCGAGCAGGCGCGGCAGGAGCTGGAGGACCGCGCCCAGCAACTGGCACTGGCCTCGAAGTACAAGTCGGAGTTCCTGGCCAACATGAGCCACGAGCTGCGCACCCCGCTCAACAGCCTGCTGATCCTCGCCCAGCTCCTGGCGCAGAACCCGACCCGCAACCTCACCCCCAAGCAGGTCGAGTACGCGGGCATCATCCACTCCGCCGGGTCCGACCTGCTCCAGCTGATCAACGACATCCTGGACCTGTCCAAGGTCGAGGCCGGCAAGATGGATATCAACCCCGAGCGCGTACCCCTGCGCGGTCTGCTGGACTACGTCGAGGCCACCTTCCGGCCACTCACCACCCAGAAGAGCCTCGGCTTCACGATCACCACCGCGCCCGGTGTCCCCGTCGACCTGTTCACCGACGACTCCCGGCTGCGGCAGGTGCTGCGCAACCTGCTGTCCAACGCGGTGAAGTTCACCGAGTCCGGCGGCGTGACCCTGAGGATCGAGCCGGTCGCCCCCGGCGAACCGCCCTCCACCGTCCGGCTGCACGGCTCGGCCGTCGCCTTCCGGGTGGAGGACACCGGCATCGGCATCCCCGAGCAGCAGCTGGAGACCATCTTCGGCGCCTTCCAGCAGGCCGACGGGACCACCAGCCGCAAGTACGGCGGCACCGGTCTGGGCCTGTCCATCAGCCGCGAGATCGCCTACCTGCTGGGCGGCGCCGTCACCGCCGAGAGCGTCCCCGGGCAGGGCAGCGTCTTCACCCTCTACCTGCCCGTGGCACGGCCCGACTTCACCGCCGCGCCGCTCCCCTCCCGGCAGACCGGCGCCCGGGAGGGGACCGGGCCCGCCGTCCAGGAGCCGCCCGCCGAGCCGCAGCGGCCGCGGAAGCGGCGGCTGCTGGTGATCGAGGACCGCCCCCGCGGTCTGCTCTCCCTGGTCGCCGAGAGCGCCGTGGCGGACCTGGCCGAGGGGGCGGGAGACATGGGCGACCCGCGCGGACCCGTGGAGGTCGTCACGGCCGTCGGGGCGCAGGAGGCCGCCGCCGCGCTCGCCGCGGAGGCCTGCCACTGCGTGGTGCTCCAGCTCGACATGCCCGACGGGACGGCCATGGGCTTCCTGGAGGCCATGGACGGCGACACGGCCCTGCGCCGGGTCCCGGTCCTCGCGCACAACAACCGGCGTCTGGCCCCGGAGCAGGAGCGAGCCCTGCGCTCCCGCACCGGCCGCCGGCCGATGGAGCTGCTCTCCGGTCTGGACGAGCTGCGCGAACGTATCGCGCTGCACCTGACGGCCGAGGAACCGGGCGATGTCCTGCCGCTGGTGCGCTCCGAGGAGACCGCGGAGCCGGCGGCTCCGCCCGAGGAGGCGGACAGCTCGCTGGCGGGCCGGACGGTGCTGGTCGTCGACGACGACGCGCGCAACGTCTACGCCCTCACCGGCATCCTGGAGCTCCACGGGATGCACGTCCTGCACGCCGACAACGGCCGCAAGGGCATCGAGACCCTCACCGGTCACCCCGGCGTCGACGTGGTGCTGATGGACGTGATGATGCCGGAGATGGACGGCTACGCCGCGACGGCGGCGATCCGGGCCATGCCCGACTACGCCGGTCTGCCCATCATCGCGGTGACGGCCAAGGCGATGCCCGGGGACCGGGAGAAGAGCATCGCCGCCGGGGCGACCGACTACGTGACCAAGCCGCTGGACGCCCGCGACCTCGTCGCGTGCATCCGCCGCTGCCTGGACGCGTAGCCGCGAGCCCCGCCCGTCAGCCGACCCCCGCCCCGAGGAGCAGCGCAGTGCAGACCCAGCGGCCGGACGAGCCCGTCCCCGGGGGCGGGCCCGCGGCTGCCCCGGCGCCGCCCGCGCGGCAGCCGTACGAGGGCAGGGTGTACGAGCGCGGGACGTACGACGGGGTCCCGCCGCGCGACGGCGCCGACATCCGCGTCGGCAGGCTGGCCGCCACCGTCGAGCGGCTGCGCCGCGAGGTGCGCGAGGCCCACGCGGCGGCCGAGGGCCGCGCCCTGATCGAGATGGCCAAGGGGATCCTGGTCGAACGGCTGGGCTGCGGCCCGGCGCAGGCCGCCAGGCAGTTGGACGTCCTCGCCGACCGGGCAGGCCTCTCCCGGCTGGAACTGGCCGCCGACCTCATCGACCAGGCCGCCCACGACCGGGTCACCGAGGCGGCCCGCGAGTTCCTGGCCAGGGCGGGGCAGGACGGCGGGGACGGCGGCCGGAGGAAGGAGGACGGGAACGCCCCCTCACTGTCGGTGCGGCTGCGCACCGCGGAGAGCGGCGCGCTGGCCGCCGACGACACCCAGGCGGTCGCCGAGTCCCTGCTGGAGCACGCGCTGACCCCGCTGGGCGCCGTGGCGGTGGCCATCTGGGCCGCCGGCACCGACGCCTCCCTGACCCTGGCCGGCTTCGCGGGCTACGCGGCCGAGGAGGCCGCACGGTGGCACTACGTACCGCCGGGGGTGGCCACCCTCGCCCGCCGTGCCCTCACCGAGCGCCGGCCCGTGTGGTTCGCGTCCCCCGCCGAGGCCGGACTGCCCACCCTGGGCAGGCGGCAGGCGCCCGAGGGCTGCCGGGTCACGGTCCCCGCCGACAACGGCGGCCGCCTCCTGGGCGTTCTGGAGATCTGCTGGCCCGGCCCGCTGGAACCGCAGCCCCCGCAGGTCCAGCGGCAGATCGAGGCCCTGGCCGAACTGTGCGCCCACACCCTGGACAGCCGCGCCGCGGACGCCGCGGACCGCGGGGAGGTCCTCCAGGCACGGCACCCGGGCGCCTCGGAACTGGTGGACTTCGCCGACGGCCTGCTGGACCCCGCCCTGGTGCTGGTACCCCACCTGGACGCCGAGGGCCGGCTCGCCGACTTCCGCATCCACCACGTCAGCGCCCACTTCGTCGACCCGGTGGGCCGTCCGCGCGGCGCCGTCGCCGGGGCGCTGCTGCTGGAGGCCTACCCGATGGCGGTGGGCGAGAGCGGCCTGTTCGAGAAGATCGAGCACGTCCACGCCACCGGCGAGCCCTTCCGCGCCGAACGGATGGTACTGCGCGCGCTGGTCGGCCAGGTGCCGCTGACGGTGGAGGCGGCCGTCAGCATCAGTCGCCACGGGGAGAACGTCCTGCTCATCTGGCGGGTCCAGGACGAGGCGGCACGACTGGCGAGCGTGCTCCAGCACGCCCAGCGCCTGGGCCGCATCGGCGGCTTCGAGGAGAACCTCGTCACCGGCGAGATCGTCTGGAACAGCCAGCTCTTCGCCCTCCACGGACTGCCGCCCACCGCCGCGCCGGTCCCCCTGGAGCAGTTGCCCGCCCACACCCACGCGGACGACGAGGCCGCCATCGGGCGGTTCCTGCGCACCCTGCTGCACCACCGCCGCCCCGCCTCCACGGCCTTCCGCCTCCGGCGGACCGACGGAATCGTGCGCCACATCCGTGTGGTGGCCGAACCGGCCCTCGACGAAGGTGGCCGGCTGGTCGCGGTGCGCGGCGCCTACCAGGACGTCTCCGCGCAGCACTGGACGGAGGTCGCGCTGGGCGCCACCCGCGACCAGCTCGCCCAGACCGAGCAGCAGGCCGCCGAGCGCAACCGCATGACCCTTCAGCTCCAGCGCGCCATCATGCCGCCCACACGGGGCCCCATCGACGCCGGGGGGCTGGACATCGCGGTGCGCTACCGCCCCGCCGAGAAGGACCACCTGGTCGGCGGCGACTGGTACGACGCCGTCGTCCTGCCGTCCGGCCAGGTACTGCTCTCCGTCGGCGACGTGGCCGGCCACGGCATCGAGGCGGCCACCGGCATGGTCGTCCTGCGCAACGCCCTGCGCGGTCTGGCCACCACCGGAGCCGGGCCCGCGCAGATACTGGCCTGGCTCAACACCGTCGCCCACCACCTCACCGAGAACGTCACCGCCACCGCCGTCTGCGGTCTGTACGACCCGGGCGCCCGGACGCTGCGCTGGGCCCGGGCCGGCCACCCGCCGCCGGTCCTGGTGCGCCGGGGCGAGGCCGCCACGCTGCCGCTGGTCGGCGGACTCCTGCTCGGCGCCGTCGCGGAGGCCGGGTACGAGGAGGAGAAGCTGGTGCTGGAGGCCGGTGACATGCTGCTGATGTACACCGACGGCCTCATCGAGCGCCGGGACCGCTCCCTGCAGGAGTCCCTGGACCAGCTCATGGCCCTCGCCCGGGACTCCGACGCCACCCTGGACAAGCAGCTCGACCGCCTGCTGACCTACAGCAACTCCGACACCGACGACGACACCTGCGTCGTCGGTGTCCGGATGCGCTGACCCGGGCCCCGCCGCCCGGCCGTCTCCGGCTCCGCACGCCGGGTGCCCGCGCCGTGCACCCGAACGCGACACACCGCGAGGACGAGGGCCGATGGGAGAGAAGAACAGGCACCGGGAGCAGGGCGAGGGCGAGCACGGCCACGGCGCCGAGCGCCGCACCGACCCGGCCGGGGGCCCGGGAGCTGAGCCCCGGCGCGGGCGGTCCCTGCGCGGGCGGGGCCGCCCGGCGGCACCCGCGGCGGCCCGGCGCGCTCAGCGCCGCAGCGGGACGAAACGCACCTTCAGCCCCGGCACCGCCTGCGCCGCCCCCGCCAGCGCCTCCCGCGGCACCACGCCGACCACCGGGTAGCCCCCCGTGGTCGGATGGTCGGCGAGGAAGACGATCGGCTCGCCGCCCGGCGGCACCTGCACCGCACCCGCCACCATGCCCTCGCTGGGCAGCTCGCCCCGCACCGACCGTTCCAGGGTGGGCCCCTCGGTCCGCAGCCCGACGCGGTTGCTCTCGGCGGACACCCGGTAGACCCCCCGGGCCAGCGCGCGCAGCGCGGCCGGGGTGAACCAGTCCTCGCGCGGCCCGGGCGCCAGCGGCAGCACCAGCTCGCCCGACGGTGGTCCCGGAGCGGCGGAGGCCACCGCGTCGGCCCAGGGCACGGGCCCCGGCGCCGGCCCCACCGGCAGCCGCGCCCCCGCCGACAGCGGAGCCGGGCCGAGCCCGGACAGCAGATCGGTGGACCGGCTGCCGAGCACCGGCCCGACACCGACGCCGCCGGCCACGGCCAGATAGCTGCGCACTCCGGCCCGCGCGGCGCCGACCTCCAGCACCGTCCCGCCCGGCACCCGCACCGCCGCTCCCCACGGCGCCGGACGGCCGTCGATCCGCACCGGGCACGGCGCACCGGTCACCGCCGCCACCACGGCGCGGTCCGGGCGCACCGCGCACCCGGTGAGGGTGGTCTCCAGCGTCGCGGCCCCGGGCGCGTTGCCCACCAGACGGTTGGCGAGCCGGTGGGCGGGGGAGTCCAGCGCCCCCGAACGCGGCACCCCCAGATGGGCCAGGCCCACCCGGCCCAGGTCCTGCACGGTGGTCAGCGCCCCCGGCCGCAGGACCTCCAGCACACCCCCGCCCGTCACGGCACCGCCTCGAACCGCACCCGGGTGCCCGGGGCCAGCAGCGCGGCAGGCTCCCGGCACACGTCCCACAGCACCGCGTCCGTCCGGCCGATCAACTGCCAGCCGCCGGGCGAGGTACGCGGGTACACCCCCGTGTACGCACCGGCCATCCCCACCGAGCCCGGCGGCACCGAGGTGCGCGGGACGGCGCGGCGGGGTACGCCCAACTCCCCGGGCAGCCCGGTGAGATAGCCGAACCCGGGGGCGAACCCGCAGAAGGCGACCCGGAACTCGGTACGCGTGTGGACGGCGACCGCCTCCTCCTCGTCCACCCCCCACAGTGCCGCCACCTCGGCCAGATCCGGTCCGTCGTAGCGCACCGGCAGCACCACCGCGGCGGTGCCCGCCGGGGCGGAGCCGGGGAACTCCCTGCCCCGCAGCCACCTCGCCAGCGCCCCCGGGTCCTCCAGCCCGTCCAGCAGGACGGTGGCCGCCGCCGGCACGATCTCCTCCACCCCGGGCAGCTCGCCGGTCGCCCGCAGCCGCGCCAGCTCGGCGTGGAGGGCCTGGGCCCGCTCCGCGCTGTCCACCTCCAGCAGCAGGGCGCGCCTGCCCATGGGCAGCACCCTCGTCACCCTCACGGCACGAACGCCTCGATCCGCACACCGGACTCCGCGAGGGCCTGCCGCACCCGCCGGGCGAGCGCGACGGCGCCCGGAGTGTCGCCGTGCACGCACAGCGACCTGGCTCCGGCGGCCACCTCCACGCCGTCACCGGCGGCGGCCACACTCCCGCGCAGCGCGATGCCCAGCGCCTGGGAGACCACGGCGTCCGGATCGTGGATCACCGCCCCCGGTTCCCGCCGGGACACCAGCGTGCCCCGCGCGGTGTAGCCGCGGTCGGCGAACGCCTCGGTGACCGCGGGCAGCCCGGCCTCCTCGGCCGCCCCGAGCAGCAGCGACCCGGGCAGCCCCAGCACCGGCAGTCCCCCGCCCGCCAGCAGCACCCCGGACACCACCGCCCGCGCCTGGCCCTCGTCGTGCACCGCGCGGTTGTAGAGCGCGCCGTGCGGTTTGACGTACGCCACACGCGTCCCGGCGGACTCGGCGAACACCCGCAGGGCGCCGATCTGGTAGGCGACCTCGTCGGCCAGCTCGTCCTCGGGGACCTCCATCGGCCGCCGCCCGAAGCCGGCCAGGTCGCGGTAGGCGACCTGGGCGCCGATCGCCACCCCCCGCTCGGCCGCCTGCGCGCACACCCGGCGCATGGTGGAGGGATCCCCGGCGTGGAAGCCGCACGCGATGTTGGCGCTGCTGACGACCGAGAGCAGCGCCTCGTCGTGGGTGAGCTCCCACCGTCCGAAGCCCTCGCCCAGGTCGGCGTTGAGATCGATCACCGGGGCCGCGCCCTCCACCCGAGCCACCGCCCCCTTCTCCCCCTCGTCCCGCTGTGTCATGCGACGAGGGTAGTTCGGGGAGACGGGCGGGGCGTGTCCACGAGTCCGTCAGCGCCGACGGCGCGTCTCCGGGGCCTCCGGGAGCTCCGCCTCCCCGCCGGCCCGCCCGTACCTCCGTGCCACCGCGCCCAGGTGGTGGAGGACGAGCAGCAGCAGGCCGACGTCGTCCAGGTACACCGGATCCGGGAGCAGGTCGAGGGGGAAGACCGTGTAGACCAGCGCCACCCAGAAGGCGGCCCCGGCGCTCACGGGGAGGTCCGCGCCCCGCAGGAGCAGATAGGCGCGCACCAGCCTGACCAGCAGGACGGCCGCGACGGCCAGCGTCGCGACGGCGAGCACCGCGCCGACGGCGATCAGTACGGCCTGCCAGGTCTCCAACGGAGCTCCTCCCGCGAGGATGGACGGTGGGGTGAGGATCGCCCCGGAGCCCGGTTTCAAACGTGGGCGCGCGGACCCGGTGTGCGCACCCGGCGCGCGCCGGGTGCCCAGCCGCGGCGGCCCGCCGCCGGCCGTGGTGGCGGTGGTGTCCCAGGGAATGTGGCTGTGGCCGAAGACCAGGACGTCCAGATCGCCGGAGCGCTCGGCGCACCGCTTCTCCCGGCTCCACTTCGGACCCGTCTCGTGGACGACGCCCAGGCGTAGTCCGCCCGGCTCGGTGCGGGCCACTTCCGGCAGCCGGGCGCGCAGTCCGGGCCCGTCGTTGCTGCCGTACACCCCGATCAGACGCCGGGAGCGCTCCTGTAGGAGGTCCAGGGCGGCGGTGTCCACCCAGTCCCCGGCGTGGACCACCACGTCCGCCTCCGCCACGCGCTCCAGCAGCTCGTCGGGCAGCCGCTTGGCGAGCCCGGGGAGGTGGGTGTCGGACATGATCACAACGAGCACGGTTCCAGCGTGACCCGCCGGTCCCCGCCGCCCCTCTCCCCACCGGGCCGCGTACACCATGCGGACAGCCCGCCCGCGCGCCGCGCGCCCGCCGTAGGGTGATCGCCGACACGCCCACGCCGGATCCGGCCCGCACCCGGGGGAGCACATGACGCGCACCGACGACACGATCAGATGGGGCATCCTCGCCACCGGCGGCATAGCCGGGGCCTTCGCCCGCGACCTCGCGACCCTGCCCGGCGGTGAACTCCTCGCGGTCGGCTCGCGTTCGCCGGAGTCCGCCGGCCGCTTCGCCGACGAGCACGGGGTTCCGCGCGCGTACGGCAGCTGGGCCGAGCTGGCCGCGGACCCGGACGTGGACGTGGTCTACGTCGCCACGCCCCACTCGGCGCACCTGGAGGCCGCCACCGTCTGCCTGGAGGCGGGCAAGGCGGTGCTGTGCGAGAAGCCGCTCACCCTCAACCTGGCCCAGGCGCGGGAGATGGTCGCGCTGGCGCGCCGCAGGGGCGTCTTCCTGATGGAGGCCATGTGGACCTACTGCAACCCGGTGGTGCGCCGCATGCTCGAGCTCGTCGCGGACGGCGCGATCGGCGAGGTGCGCTCGGTCCACGCCGACTTCGGCATCGTCGCCCCCTCGGATGCCTCGCACCGCCTGCGCGACCCTCGGCTGGGCGGCGGCGCCCTGCTGGACCTGGGCGTCTACCCGGTCTCCTTCGCCCACCTCGTCCTGGGCGAGCCCTCCTCCGTCGCCGCCTGGGCCCACCTGACGCCCGAGGGCGTGGACGAGACCACCGGCGTCCTGCTGGGCTACGACAGCGGGGCCGTCGCCACCCTCTCCTGCTCCATCGCCTCCGCGAGCCCCACCGTGGCGGCCGTCAGCGGCACCAGGGGACGCGTCGAGCTGCCGCACGGCTTCTTCGCCCCGGAGTCCTTCGTCCTGCGCCGCGAGGGGCGCGAGGCCGAGGAGGTCCGGGTGCCGCGGGCCGAGGGCGGCACCGGCTACGGGCCCGAGGCGGCCGAGGTGATGCGCTGCCTGCGGCAGAAGGAGACGGAGTCCCCGCTGGTGCCGCTGGACGGGACGCTCGCGGTGATGGCGACGCTGGACGCCGTCCGCGAGCGCGTCGGGGTCCGCTACCCGGGCGACGACTGACCGTTCGCCGGGCATCCGGTGTGCGACGGCGTGGCCGGGGCCCGCCGGGCGGTTGCGAGCGCCCTGCGGGCCCCTCATCTGCCACGATTCCGAGAGCGCTCTTATTCTCCGGTCGCCGAGGGTGCCGGGAGGGCTACCGCCTGCAAGAGGTTTACGAAAAAAAGGTATTGACGCCCCATCCGGTCGCGTACAGGATCAGCGCCGTGCGCATGACAGTGCACCTGTGCCTTCTTGCGTTCAAGTGCTGAAAACTTCGACCGCGTCCGAGGGAGCCGTCATGGGACAGCCACCGCACACAGGAACGGGACCCGGGGGAGGGGGCCGGCGAAGGCGGCGCCGGCGAACGGCCGCCGCGACCCTCGGCGCCCTCCTCGCCCTGCTCGCCTCAGGTCTGACCCCTGCCGCGTCGGCCGCCGCGCAGGACCGCGTCCTGGACGACTTCGACGGCGCCGTGCCCGGCCCGATCGGCACCTACGGCAGCACCCCCGGGGACACTCCCAGGCTCAGCCAGGTCGCCGCCGAGGCCCGTCCCGGCGCCAACGCCTTCAACCGCGCCCTGCGCGTGGAGTACGACATCACCGCCTGGGGCGGCTTCGACCACGCCCTGACCGGTGCCGAGGACTGGAGCGGCCACGAGGGCTTCTCCTTCTGGGTGAAGGGCACCGGCAGCGGGGAGCGCGTCCAGTTCGAGGTCAAGGACGGCGGCCCGAACGCCGGGCAGGCCGAGCTGTGGGCCGGCTACTTCACCGACGACACCGACGGCTGGAAACAGGTCCGCACTCCCTTCGAGGGCTTCGTCCGGCGCCCCGACTACCAGCCCGCCGGCGCCCCGGACGACGGCGTGCTGGACCTGACCCGGATGTGGGGCTACGCCGTCAACCTGCCCACCGCCTCCGGCGCCCTGGAGTTCGACCAGGTCGAGCTGTACGGTGTGGGCGGGGTGCGGGCCCGCGTCGCCACCGACCGGCCCGTCCACACCGTCGAGCACGGCGGCACCGCCACCGTGGAGGTGGCCGTGGGCACCACCGGCGGCGTGCCGCTGGCCGAGCCCGTCACCGTCGCCTACGCCACCGGCGAGGGCACCGCGGAGCCCGGCGAGGACTACACCCCGGTCGAGGGCACCCTCACCTTCCCGGCCGGCACCCCCTCCGGTACGGCGAAGACCTTCACCGTCGACACCGAGCGCAGCGCGGAGCCCGCCACCGCCAAGACCATCCCCATCACCCTCTCCGCCGATGGCGCACGCGCCCCCGACGATCCGCCCACCGTCGTCATCGACGCGCACGGCCTGCCGTACCAGAACCCCCGGCTCCCGGTGGGCGAGCGGGTGGAGGACCTGCTCTCCCGGATGACGGTGGACGAGAAGATCGGCCAGATGACCCAGGCCGAACGCGGCGCCCTGGAGGCCCAGGACGACATCGCCTCCTACGAACTGGGCTCGCTGCTGTCCGGCGGCGGCTCCAACCCCGCCCCCAACACCCCCGAGGCCTGGGCCGACATGGTCGACGGTTTCCAGCTGCGGGCCCAGCAGACCCGGCTGCAGGTCCCGCTGATCTACGGCGTCGACGCCGTCCACGGCCACAACAACGTCGTCGGCGCCACCGTCTTCCCGCACAACACCGGCCTCGGAGCCGCCCGCGACCCGGAGCTGGTGGAGGACACCGCCCGCGTCACCGCCAAGGAGGTCCGCGCCACCGGCGTCCCCTGGAACTTCAGCCCCTGCCTGTGCGTCAGCCGCGACGAGCGCTGGGGCCGGGCGTACGAGGCGTTCGGCGAGGACCCGGCGCTGGTCACGCGACTGGCCACGGCGGTCGAGGGCTACCAGGGCCGCGCAGACGGCCGGGACCTGAAGGACACCGACCGTGTGCTGGCCACCGCCAAGCACTACGCCGGCGACGGCGGCACCGAGTTCGGCTCCTCCACCACCGGCACCTACACCATCGACCAGGGCGTCACGAGGACGACGCGCGAGGAGCTGGAGACCGTCCACATCGCCCCCTTCGTGGAGGCGGTCGACGAAGGAGTCGGCACCGTCATGCCGTCCTTCTCCAGCGTCGACTTCCTCGGCGACGGCGAGGGCCCGGTCAGGATGCACGCCCACGCCGACCTGATCACGGACGTCCTCAAGGGCGACCTCGGCTTCGACGGGTTCGTCATCAGCGACTGGCAGGCCATCGACCAGATCCCCGGCGAATACGCCTCCGACGTGCGGACCTCGATCAACGCCGGACTCGACATGATCATGGTCCCGTACGACTACAAGGGCTTCACCTCCACCCTGCGCGAGCAGGTCGACTCCGGCGCCGTGCCCATGGCGCGGATCGACGACGCGGTCACCCGCATCCTCACCAAGAAGTTCCAGCTCGGCCTGTTCGAGAAGCCCTACGCCGACCGCACCCACCTGGACTCCGTCGGCTCCGCCGCCCACCGCGAGCTGGCCCGCCGGGCCGCCGCCGACTCCCAGGTGCTGCTGAAGAACGACAAGAACCTGCTGCCGCTGAGCGGCGACGAGAAGCTCTACGTCGCCGGCTCCAACGCCGACGACATCGGCAACCAGGCCGGCGGCTGGACCATCTCCTGGCAGGGCTCCTCCGGCGACATCACCGAGGGCACCACGATTCTGGAGGGAATCCGCCAGGCCGCCCCGGACGCCTCCGTCACCTTCAGCGAGGACGCCTCCGCGCCCACCGACGGGCACAGCACGGGCATCGTGGTGGTCGGCGAGACCCCGTACGCCGAGGGCGTCGGCGATGTCGGCAACGGGCACGACCTGGAGCTGTCCGAGGCCGACCGGAAGGCGGTCGACACCGTCTGCGGCGCCATGGAATGCGCGGTACTGATCGTCTCCGGACGCCCGCAGATCATCACCGACCGACTCGGCGACATCGACGCCCTGGTGGCCTCCTGGCTGCCGGGCACCGAAGGCACCGGCGTGGCCGACACCCTCTTCGGCGAGCGGCCCTTCACCGGCCGCCTGCCGGTGAGCTGGCCGCGCTCGGCCGCCCAGGTCCCGGTCAACGTCGGCGACGCCTCCTACGACCCGCTCTACCCGTACGGCTGGGGCCTGCGCACCGACGGCGCCCGCGACCGGCTGGAGGACGTCCGGGAGGAGTTGCGGGACCGACGCGACATCGCCTCCCGCATCGCGGCCGTCCACATCCGCCTCGCTCTCAAGAACCGGTACTGGAAGTCCGACGGCACGGTCCGCGGCGCGGACGCGGTCCTGAAACACCTGACCCGGGCCGCCGCCCCGCTGGAGAAGTCGAGGGCCGACTCCTACCTCCAGGCGGACCAACTCGTCTCGGTCGCCCGGGACATCGCCCAGGACACCCTGCTGAAGGCCGGTGACGGCGCTCCGGAGCGCGCGGTGTCCCTCACTGCGGACGCCGACCACGCCCTGGCCTCCGGCGACTACGCCAAGGCGATCCGCCACCTGGCCGAGGCCCATCGGCTGGCCCGCTGACCGCCCACCCGAGCCGGTCCGTGAGATCCGCACGAGCGAGCTGGCGTCCGCAGACCTCGCCTACCCGTCGAACTGAGGCGTCACCATATCGGGAGCCGACCTCGTGCTGCTGCGCCGGATTGCGCGGTAAGGCACGACCTCCCAGCCGAACAGCACCTCGCATCGCCGAGATGACCTGAGGGCACCAGCTTCGGGGAAGCCGCCGGCCCACGGCGCGGCGGTTCACCTCCGGCCACGCGCGCCACCTGTCGCCCGCCCGTCGAAACGAGCGCGGTGAGACTGCCATTCCTTCAGTGCTTCCTGACCGGCGTCGGAATCGAAGCGGGACAGTTGCCGGGCAGCCTGCTTCCAGTACTCGTTCCAGTCCAGCCACCCGTCACGATTGAAAATGCCCTCCTTGTAGTCGCCGCACGCCTTTCTCAGCTCTTCCACGTGGCGCGGGTCGTCCGGAGCCAGCAGTATGGCGACACCATGGCTCAGCATGGCGGACGAGATGTCGCTCAGGTTGTCCCGGCGGATCGCTTGCATCGCATTCAGCGCCACTTGACGCGTCTGTGTGTCTCTGCGGACGAGACTGGCGAGCCGGATTGCCGCGAAGTGCTGACTGTAGTCGGCGTCGCGCACAATGGAGAGGAGTAGATCGATCCGGTCATCCCTTGTCTCGCGTCCCACCGAGGCCAGCTCCTGGTCGAGCTGGATCCCGACCCCGCCATCGGTTCTCTTCAGGCGCAGGGACAGCTGCCACCCTCTCTCGAAGACGATCTTTCTGAGGTCAGGTGGCAAGTCGTTGTAGATGCTCCGGACCCGGAATTTCATATATCGCCCGAGGAAACCTGAGCTGATCTTCCCGCATGAACGCAGATGCTGATATGCTGCTTCGGCGGTGAGATACACCTCCAAGGTTTCGTTCTCGTCGTACTCGGACATCTGTGAACGGGCCTTTATGCAGTGGCCTATAAGGTCTGCGTAGAAGTCTGCCCGACACCACTCGCGGCCGACGAATTCCTTCCACCTGTGAACCAGCGTCAACGAAGAGGCTGGTGCGTCACCCGAGATCTTCGACCTCAGATATTCTGTTTTGTCCAGGTAGTACGCGACCGGCTCTGCGGTCAGCGACGCCTTGTCGGGCAGGGCGTGCGCCATCCGCAGAGCCCGACTCGTAAGGTCTAGAATGTTCAGAGTCTCCTCGGATGCGCCAGGAGACTCTGGGAGGAGCATGGTGAGTATACGTGAACAGTAGATCAGCTCATCGGCCGCAACGCACTTTCCGAGTACCACCCTGAACAACTCGCCCGAACCCTCGAGCAGGACCTCGCGAGCCATTTTCCGAATCTGATTCGGCGATAGCCTGGTCCTTTCACCGACTGCAACAGGTTCCCACAGGCCGATTGACTCCAACACTCTTAAGAAGAGCCGGGACATCTCGGCAGAGGGAACCGAGTGCTGAAGCAGGTCCTGTAGAGCGGTTCGAATCCGCGTATGGAGCCCGGACTCCTCGATGACAGTCTGGGCTATGACGGCATGTCTTGCCATGTGGTTGCTGTCGGCATCCCGTGTCCACGGGTCGAATTGGCTACGCGTATCCAAATCGGCCTGCCCGCACAGTCGGCTCAGAAGCTGCTCGGGAATCTTTCCGGCTGCGACTGTGGCGAGGCAGACTTGAACGTAGGCGGCCTGGTCGGCGGGCGTCATCGCCTTGCATTCCTCCACCAGGCGAAAGTGGAAGTGCTCGCCGTACACCGCTTTGAGGAAGGTGACCAGGACCGAGGGTGAGGCGCAGTCAGGGTCGAGGGGCGCCTGAGCGCTGAGGGAGCCGGAATGCCGGAGGTTCGGATACCTGGCTCCCAGTTCCTCGTCGTCCAGGACCCTTAACAGGTCCGTGTACGCCCGATGGATCATGCGATGGAGACTGGCGAGTTCGTTCACGTCGAGAGGAGCCAGACGGACCACTTCGGAAGCGGCCTGAGTCCTGCGGCGGAGCGAGTGCATCCAGGGAGGTCTGCCAGCCACTATCGCAGTCATTTCCGCACCCTCATCCCAGGCATTCGATACTTCCGCCAGGAACTCGGCGAGGGCAGTCTCCTGTCCGGTGGTGGGGGGCGCGCTCACATCTAGTACCAAGAGGACCGAAGAGCGTCCGTCGCCGGAAGGCATGAAATCCTGGATGACGTCCCGGAAGGCTTGCGCGGAAGCGTTCCCCGCAATTGTGGTGTAGCTGGCCTCGATCACCAGATGTGCGTCTGCGGAGTGCCACATCAGACGGCGGAGGAAGCTCGTCTTTCCCTCGCCTGCCTCGCCGGCCAGGAAAAGTATCCGCGCGCCGTGCGACCGCGACCACGGTATCGCCTCCATCCCCTGAATGATCCGACCCGACCTTGTGGCCAGGCGCCGTTCCACAACCGCGCCGCTACCGATTTCGGCGAAGCCGCAGGGCACCCCTGAAAGGAACCGATGCCAGTCGACTGGCCGCGGGGCGGGACGGTAAAAGACCCGCAGGGATAGACACTCCTCGCTCTGCGAACCGATGACGACGGTGTTGACCGTGTTCGCGGCCACGCTTCCGTTTTGAGCAATGTTCTGAATGGGAGCGGTGGAAGCGGAGACTGCCGGGAGGAGGGTACGGTCTCCGGGAACGGTCAGCCGTGTTCCGCTCCCGGCAGGGTAGGGTCACCGATCCGGACACCACCGTTGATCACTCCTGCGGCGGCGGACCCACTGTCAGCGCGAATGGACACGTCGCCGCGGACAGCCATTCCGGCTTGCCCCGAGGAGGCCGTTCCTCCGGGGTTCCGACGCGCAGCCTCACGAAGCTCATGGAGACCCGTGATCACCCCTTGGCGTTCGGAATCGTCCAGCCCTTCCAGCAGACTTTCGAAGACGGTCTGCCATGAGGCCTCCTGGCGGACCCGCAAGCGCTCCAAGTCGTCCGGGGCCGCACCCCGCAACAGTTCCTGTGTCTGGTCCAAGCGTTCCAGAACAGCCAGTTCCCGTTCCGGAGCACTTCGATGAAAGATTTCGGCCACCTTGGCCCGTAGCGCGACCCAGGCCTCCGTTCCCGCTGCCTGTACTACGGCCATTCCCCCGCCCGCCGCAGCGGCGATCATCCCCTCGGCTAACACGTAGGCCTCTCCCCATAGCGTCGTTTAGCGTCCCACCACTGTAGGACTTGGAACGTGCTGTGTCTCGGGAACAGTGAGGTTCTCTCAGTGAACCTCTTTCATCCTGTGTAGTCGCAGGTCAGCAGGACGTGTACGGCCTGGACAGTGCGGCCGATGCGTCGGGTTGAGCAGCGGGCTCGTTGGAGTGCCCGCCAGGACTTCAGCCGGGCGAAGGCGCGCTCGCCCGGAGCGCGCAGCCGGGCCTGGTCTCGGTTGTACTGCTGGTAGTGCCCGGGTAGGTCGCGATGGCCGTAGTACGGGGTGCAGACGGTGGCGCCGGCGCCCTGGTAGGCGCGGTCGGCCAAGACGAGAATCTGCCGGGTCAGACACGCCTGGACGATGCCGTGGGCGCGGGCCGCGGTCAGGGGTGAGGCGATGTCGGAGTGCGGGCGGAAGGGTGTGTGCACGCCGCTGCCGGTGCCGGTGTAACCCGCGTCGGCCAGGGTCGGCAGCGCGGCTCGGGCCGCGGCGTACAGCGCGGGCAGCACGTGGAGCCGGGCGGCGGTGATGTCCGGGGTGGAGCCCGGTTCGACGTCGGACACCCACAGCGGGGTGCCGTCCGGGGCGGACAGGAACTGCATATTCCCGCCGAACGCCCTGTGTTTCTGGCTGAACCGCCAGTTGTTGCCGTTCTCCCGGATGTCGGCGGCACGGTCGCACTCGACCAGCGTGCCGTCCAGAACCAGGTGGGTCATCCCCTCACGTCGACAGCGGTCCAGTACCTGGTGCGGGTCCGGGGCGCGCTCGGCGAGGACGTCGATGCCTTCGAGCAGGTAGCGGTAGCCGGTGGCCTGGGAGATTCCGGCGTCGCGGACCAGGCAGTGCACGCAGGTGCGGTGGCGGAACCAGCACAGCACCAGGACCGCCCGGCGGAACGGGCCCAGCGTCCGCGAGCCGCGCGGAGCGCCGATCTTCCGCGGGCGGCCAACAGGCACGCGAGGAAGACCGCCGCCGGGGCAAGGCTGCCCGTCCCAGTACCGGAGCCTTATCCGACTTCACGTAGATCATTTCGCTGAAAAAACCTCAATGCATGGCGATGCTTGTCGTATAGCGGTCGGCTGCGCCGGAGGGTCTTTCCAGGCAGATGCCGCGGTCGTTCTCCTGTGCTCGGTGGTGTCACGGGCCGGTGCGCGGTGTCCGTTTCCGCCCGCCCCGGCGGGTACCCGCCGGAAGAGGGGCCACGTGAGGCCCCACTCTTCATAATACCCCCTGGGGTATGTGTTACGGTGATGGCCGTATCCCCGGGGCACAGCGATCCGGAAGGAGCAGCACCGTGTTCTTCGTCGACACCGTGGAGATCCGGGGACTGGGCAATCGCGGCTACCTGGCCGGGGGCCGGTCGGCGGCCGTCGTGGTGGACCCGCCGCGTGACATCGACCGGATGCTCGCACTGGCGGCCCGGCGGGGGGTGCGGATCGCCCTCGTCGCCGAGACCCATGTGCACAACGACTACGTCACCGGCGGGCCGGAACTGGCCCGGGTGACGGGCGCGGAGTACCTGGTGCCCTCCGGCGCCCGTGTGTCGTACCCCCGGACGCCGGTGGCCGACGGCGACACGAGCGGGATCGAGGAGGGGCTGACGCTGCGTGCGCTGGCCACCCCCGGCCACACCCCGCACCACACCTCCTACGTACTGGAGGAGGACGGGCGGGCGGGCGCCGTCTTCACCGGCGGCTCACTGCTGATCGGCGCCGTCGGGCGGCCGGACCTGGTCGAGCCGCGCATGACGCGCGAACTGGCCCGCGCCCAGCACGCCTCCGCCCGCCGGCTGGCCGACGAGCTGGACGACGACGTGCCCGTGATGCCGACCCACGGCTTCGGCAGTTTCTGCTCCTCCACCCAGGCCGAGGGCGACTCCACCACCATCGGCAAGGAACGCGAGGCCAACGACGCGCTGGTCAAGGATGTCGACGAGTTCGTTGCCGACCTGCTCGCCGGCCTGGACGACATCCCCGCTTACTACACTCATATGGGACCGGTGAACTCCGCCGGGCCGGAACCGATCGACCTCACCCCGCCCCGGCGCGCGGACGCGGAGGGGATCGCAGCCCGGCTGGCCGCGGGGGAGTGGGTGGTGGACCTGCGCAGCCGTGTGGCCTTCGCCGAGGGGCATGTGGCGGGTGCGTACAACTTCGAGGCCGACGGCAAGCTCGCCACCTACCTGGCCTGGCTGATCCCCTGGGGCAAGCCGGTCACACTCCTGGCCGAGAGTTCCGAACAGCTCGCCGACGCCCAGCGGGAGCTGGCCAGGGTCGGCATCGACCGCCCCGCCGCGGCCGCCACCGGCGGCCCCGCCGACTGGCTCGGCGACGGCGAGGAGCCGCGCTCCTTCCCCCGGGCGGCCTTCGCCGACCTGGCCGGCGTCCGCGAGCGCGGCGAGGAGGTGGTGGTGCTCGACGTGCGCCGCGACGTTGAGCGTGCGAACGGCCATGTCGAGGGCTCGGCCCACATCCCCGTCCACCAGCTCCACGGCCGTGTGGCCGAGGTGCCCGACGGGACCGTCTGGGTCCACTGCGCCAGCGGGATGCGCGCGACGATCGCCGCCTCGATGCTGGACGCGGCCGGCCGAGAGGTGGTCGCCGTGGACGACCCCTTCGACGCGGCGGAGCAGGCGGGGCTGACCGTCGTACGGCCCTGAAGGGCTCATGCCCCCCGACCGTCCACATCGCCCGCACCACCCACCGGAGGAGAGCATCATGTCCGTGATCCACCGCGGCCCCGGCCGCGTCGACCCGGTCGAGGCCGACCGGCGCACCGCCGAGGGCGAAGCCGTTCTGCTGGACGTGCGCGAGGACGCCGAGTGGAACGCCGGCCACGCCCCGCGCGCGGTCCATCTGCCGCTGTCCCGGCTGGTGGAGGGCGCGGAACCGCCCGGCGGCCTGAGCGGCAGGCCCGTGGTGGCCGTCTGCCGCTCGGGCAACCGTTCCCGGAAGGCCGCCAGGCTCCTGGCCGACCGTGGCGTGGACGCGGTGGACGTCACCGGGGGCATGGCCGCATGGGAGAGGCAGGGCCTGCCCGTGCGTGACGGGCGCGGACGCCCCGGCACCGTCGCGTGACCGTCCCGGCCCCGGCGACCGTCCCGCCGGGGC
>NZ_JBXUOY010000075.1:0-20082 GCF_057196705.1 Streptomyces sp. ATLC9
GTTGGGTGTGGTGGTTTGTTTTTTTTTTATAAGAGACAGCACCGCCGCGGGCCGCGGGGAGGGTGCGGGAGCGCGGCCCGGGGCGGGGCGGGGGACCCGCGCCCGCGCCGCCCATCAGCGGCCCCCCTCCGCGCCGAAGGCCACCGCGGCCGTGTCCGCCTCCGGCGCCTGCGCCGGATGCCCCGGCCCGGCCGCCTGAGCCGCCACCGGGCGCCACAGCCGCCCGAAGCCGAACCTCGCCGCCTCCACCTCGTGCCGCTGGTCGGCGTGGAGCACTCCGAGCGCGTAGGCGGTGGCGGGGGCGATACGGGGGGTACGGGCCGCGGCGGCGGCCGCCGAGGCCGCCTCGGCGGCGTCCTTGTGCCGGTCCAGCGCCCGGCTCGCGGCGGTCAGCGCCGGGTCGTCGGCGCCCAGCACCTCGTGGGCGTACCGGCGCAGCCGCACCAGCAGCCGCACCTGGTTCCAGGCCGCGTCCAGCTCCCCGTCCACGACGAGGGTGTGGGCGAACGCCTCGCCGTTGTACGACTGGCGGGCCCGGGTCAGCGGCAGCGCCTCCACCGCCTCGGCCGCCCGCCGGTGGGCCTGCTCGGCCAGCGGCGGCAGCACGCGTGCGGCCGGGCGGGCGACGGCCTCGCCGGCCAGGGGCGCCTCGGAGGCCAGCACGGCGACCGCGTCGGCCACGGCGTGGAAGCGGGCCGAGCCGAGCGTCTGGAGGGCGGCGGAGTGGGCTCGGGTCCGGGCGAGGGTGAGCTGCCGCTCCAGCAGCGCTCCGGCGCGGGCCGCGCCGATGCCCAGGCCGCCGCCGCCGGGCGAGGAGGAGCCGCGCTGGGCGGGCGGTCCGGTGGCGGCGGAGCCGGCCGCGGAGCTGTCGGCGTCCGCCACCCCGGCCGGCGCCGACGACAGCCGGTGCAGCGCCCCCAGCAGCCTCTCCAGCCGTACCTCGTACGCCCGCTCCCGCCCCAGCACGCCCGACAGCCAGGCCAGCTCGGAGCCGATCTGGTCGGCCCGGGCGGCGTCGGTCAGCGGCCGGTAGACCCGCAGCGCCGCGCCGACGCGGCGGGCGCAGCGGCGCATCGTCCGCACGGCCTCGGCCGCGACGGCCGCCGACTCGGCGCTGCCCGCGCTCTCCTCGTGCAGCCGCAGGCCGCGCAGGAAGCCGGTGGCCTGCCGGTGGAGGTACTCGGCCAGCACCTCGCCCGCGGTGGCCTCCCCCGGACCCGGATCCGTCTCGCGGAGATCCTCGCGGACCGCCTCCGGAAGCATCCGCGGATACGGCTCCCCTCCCCCGTCGGCCGCGTTGAGGGGCAGGTCATGTGGCTGGACCACGTCGGCGCCTCCGGGCGTCGATGAGCATTTCCTGGACGTTCCGCAGGGGCCGCCCCTCGGCGTCGGTCGCGTGACGCGTCCACTCGCCGTCCGGGCCGAGGTGCCAGGAGGCGGTGGTGTCCGCCATGCCGGTCTCCAGCAGCCGGTCGAGGGCGGCCCGGTGGCCGGGGTCGGTGACCCGTACCAGCGCCTCGATGCGCCGGTCGAGGTTGCGGTGCATCATGTCGGCGCTGCCGATCCACACCTCCGGATCGCCTCCGCCCGCGAAGGCGAAGACCCGGGAGTGCTCCAGGAATCGCCCCAGCACGCTGCGCACCCGGATGTTCTCCGACAGTCCCGCCACCCCCGGCCGTACCGCGCAGATGCCGCGCACCCACACGTCCACGGGCACCCCGGCCCGGGAGGCGCGGTAGAGGGAGTCGACGATCGCCTCGTCGACGATCGAGTTGACCTTGATCCGCACGTACGCCGGCCGCCCGGCCCGGTGGTGGGCTATCTCGCGGTTGACGCGCTGGACCAGCCCGTCGCGCAGCGAGCTGGGCGCGACCAGCAGCCGGCGGTAGGTGGTGCGGCGCGAGTAGCCCGACAGCCGGTTGAACAGGTCGGACAGATCGGCGCCGACCTGCGGGTCGGCCGTCAGCAGACCCAGGTCCTCGTACAGGCGGGCGGTCTTGGGGTGGTAGTTGCCGGTGCCGACGTGGCTGTAGCGGCGCAGCGTATCGCCCTCCTGCCGCACCACCAGGGACAGCTTGCAGTGCGTCTTGAGGCCGACGAGGCCGTAGACGACGTGGCAGCCGGCCTCCTCCAGCTTCCGCGCCCACTTGATGTTGGCCTGCTCGTCGAAGCGGGCCTTGATCTCCACCAGCACCAGCACCTGCTTGCCGGACTCGGCCGCGTCTATCAGCGCGTCCACGATCGGGGAGTCGCCGGAGGTGCGGTACAGCGTCTGCTTGATCGCCAGCACGTCCGGGTCGGCGGCGGCCTGCTCCAGGAAGCGCTGCACGGAGGTGGAGAAGGAGTCGTAGGGGTGGTGCAGCAGCACGTCGCGCTCGCGCAGCGCCCCGAAGACGTCGGGCGCGGAGGCCGACTCGACCTCGGCCAGGTCGCGGTGGGTGCCGGCGACGAACTTGCGGTACTTCAGCTCCGGCTTGTCCAGCGAGGCGATCCCGAACAGGCCGGTGAGGTCCAGCGGGCCGGGCAGCGGGTAGACCTCGGCCTCGGAGACCTTCAGCTCGCGCACCAGCAGGTCCAGCACGTACGGGTCGATGGACTCCTCGACCTCCAGGCGCACCGGCGGGCCGAAGCGGCGCCTCATCAGCTCCTTCTCCAGCGCCATCAGCAGGTTCTCGGCGTCGTCCTCCTCCACCTCCAGGTCCTCGTTGCGGGTGACCCGGAACATGTGGTGGGCGAGGACCTCCATCCCGGGGAACAGCTCCTCCAGGTGGGCCGCGATCACGTCCTCGATGGGCACGTAGCGCTGCGGGGATGCCTCCAGGAAGCGGGACAGCAGCGGTGGCACCTTCACCCTCGCGAAGTGGTTGTGTCCGCTGACCGGGTTGCGCACGACCACGGCCAGGTTCAGCGACAGCCCGGAGATGTAGGGGAAGGGGTGGGCCGGGTCCACCGCCAGCGGGGTCAGCACGGGGTAGATCCGCTGCCGGAAGAGGGTGAACAGGCGGGCCTGCTCCTTCTCCGTCAGGTCCGGCCAGCGCACCAGGTGGATGCCCTCGTCGGCCAGGGCGGGCAGGACGTCCTGCTGGAAGCAGGCGGCGTGCCGGGCCATGAGCTCGCGCGAGCGGTTCCAGATCAGCTCCAGCACCTCGCGCGGCTGGAGGCCGGAGGCTGAACGGGTGGCCACCCCGGTGGCGATGCGGCGCTTGAGGCCGGCGACGCGCACCATGAAGAACTCGTCGAGGTTGCTGGCGAAGATGGCCAGGAAGTTCGCCCGCTCCAGCAGCGGCGTGGCGGGATCCTCGGCCAGCTCCAGCACCCGCTCGTTGAAGGCGAGCCAGCTGCGCTCCCGGTCGAGGAAACGTCCCTGCGGCAGCTCCTCGTCCGCCCCGTCGGGACCCTCGCCCTCGCGGTACGCGTCGGGGTCCGCGTCGAGACCGGGCTCGATCGCGTGCCCCGGCGTGATCATGGCGTGGGGACGCGAGGCGGCGATGGAACCGACGGAGGGCTGGACAGGCTGGCTCATTCCTCCATTGTTCCGCGCCGCCAGAGGCAACGGCGCGTCGGCGAGCTGCGGCCCGGGGCGTGGCCCCGGGGCCGACGCCTTCGGCACGACGGGCTGCATTCCGCGATGCTCGCAAGCGAGCCTGAATCGCCGGTTAAGCAGACATGGCTGTCAGGCGATCCCCGCACTTCGCGCGGGTGCCGAACACCGGAACGATTCACTCCGGCGAACCGTCGCGGCGGCGGCCGGGTGGTCGCTCCACAGCCGTTCGGGCTGACTGTCAGTGGTCGCCCTTACGTTCGTGTGCCATGACGACCACGGCATCGGCGGTGCACACCTACACCTATCTCCGGCCCTCGGCCGTGCGCGGCGGCGCGGGCGGGCCCGAGCTGGGGCTGGAGACCTCGGGCGGGGCGACGCCGGCGGGGGCGAGCGCGCATCCCCGGTTCTTCTCCGGGTTCGTGACCGCGCCCGAGGCAGCCGCCGCGGCGCTGCTGTCCGTCGCCGACGTGGCCTCGGCCCGCTACCACCAGCGCCTGGCTGCCGCATCCCTCGATCCGGTGGTGACGGGAAACGGCGACCGGCTGCGGTTCGAGTCGTTCTCCGGCTGCTGCGGCGTCCACGCCCGTCTCGACGTCCTCGGCGAGGGCCTGGACGGGGACGACATCGGCCGCGGCACCACCAACGTGGACGTCAACAACCCGCTGCGCGAGGCACTGGTCCGGGTGGGCCCCTCCGATCCCCTCCATCTGCGGGTCGGCCCGGAGGAGCTGGAGGTGACCACCTTCGACGGGCCGGTGGTGGAGAAGAAGGTGCCGCTGCCGGACCGCTGGCTGCGCGGCTTCGCCGAGACCCAGGTGATCGCCTCCGCCTTCGACCTGCGCGCGGAGGTCACCACCGCCGAGGCGGTCCGCCTCCTGCGCTCCCTGCCGCGCACCCGCCCGGGTTCGGGATCCGCCCTCTGGGTGGTGCGGGCCGGGCGCTCCCTGCGGCCGACCACCCGGCCCGTGCCCGGCGCCGTCTGCCTGCCCGGACCGGACCGGCTCTCGGCCCTGCTGCGGGTGCTGCGCCACGCCACCGGGCTGCGGCTGTACGGGCCGCCCGCGACGACCGCGAGCGGCGCGGCGGCCTCCGCCTGGGAGCTGCTGCTGCCGGGGATGCGGCTGACCCTCACCCTCTCCCCCGATCCGGTGCGCGGTTTCTCGGGCGAGGGCGCGGTGCTGGAGGCGCTGTCCGGTGAGGAGGCGGCCGAGGACGCCGGTCCGGTGTCGGTGCTGCTGGCCTGGGAGCCGCGCGTGGACGTCGGGGAGCTGGCCCGGCGGTCGGGTCTGACGCCGCAGCGGGTGCGCGCCGCCCTGACCGTGCTGGGCACCGCCGGGCGGATCGGCTACGACACCGCCGAGGCGGCGTACTTCCACCGCGAGCTGCCCTACGGCGCCGGGCGGGCCCGGCCCGCGCCACCACGTCCCGGCCGTGCGCGCCGGCCCGGACGCCCGGGGCGTCCCGGATGACCAGGGACGCCCCGGCTTCCGGTGTCACGGCTTCCCGGACAGGTGAGGGGCCGATGCGTTCGCCCCCCTGCTCGCCACAGCCTTCCCCTGCGCCCCGGTGGTCCTCACCCCGGGCCCGGCGTGCTCACCGTGCCGGTTCAGCCCTCCGTGCGGTACATCAGGTCCACCTCGTGGGTCTCGAACCCCAGGCCCTCGTAGACCTTCACGGCCGCGGTGTTGTCGGCGTCCACGTACAGCATCGCGGTCGGCAGGCCGCGGTCGCGGGCGAGGTAGCGCAGGCCCACCAGCGTCAGCGCCTTGCCCAGGCCGCCGCCCTGGGCCCCGGGGGTGACCCCGACGACGTACACCTCGCCGAGCTGCTCGGCGCTGTGGACCTTCGTCCAGTGGAAGCCGAGCAGCTCCTCGCCCTCGCCGGCGCCTGCGGTGTCCCCGCCGCCGCGCACGGCGAGGAAGAAGCCCTTGGGGTCGAACCACGGCTCGGCCTCGCGGTCGTCCAGGTCGCGCTGGGTCATGCCGCCCTGCTCGGGGTGGTGGGCGAAGGCGGCGGCGTTGGCGGCCAGCCAGGCGGTGTCGTCGCGGCCGGGGGCGAAGGTGCGCAGCCGCACCCCCGGCGGCAGCGCCGGCTCGGGCAGGTCCGGTCCCGTCAGCGGGCGCCGCATCTGCCGCAGTTCGCGGAAGAGGGTGAGGCCGAGCAGCCGGGCCAGGTGCCGTGCGGCCGGGTGGCCGCCGTGCGCCCACACTCGCAGCCGCCGGCCCGACGCCTCCAGCAGCGCGCGGCCCAGGGCGAGCCCGTGGCCCCGGTTGCGGTGGCCGGGGTGGACGACGAACTCGCCGGTCGGGGCCTCGACCGGGTCGGTGTCCTCCAGTTGCCCGTAACCGGCCAGCTCCCCCTGTTGCCAGAGCAGCAGGTGCCGTACGCCGGCGCGGCGGCCACCGCGCAGCTGGAGGCGGCCCTGCTCGGAGACGGCCGGCTGGCCGTCCACCCGGGCGGCCTCGTCGATCAGCGCCTGTGCCTGCCGCACGGCCTCGGGCGTCAGCTCGTCCACAACCACCACGTCGCTCATAGGGAGAAGCCTACGCAGCATCGAAACCCTGCGGTTACCGAAGCGACGATGACACGCTACGCGCGTTGACCTAGGCTTCCCCCGCCACCACCGGCCACTTCCGGGCCAATTCACGGCTTCGACAAGGGAACAGAAGGGGACAGAACATGTCCACTCCGCCCAAGCGGTATCCCCTCTCCCGCAGACTCACCGCCGCCGCGGCCGGTCTGCTGACGGTCGGCGCCCTCGGCGCCGCCATGCCCGCCGCCGCGCAGGACGCCCCGCCGGCGGCCCCCGGCGCGCACGGCGACCGCGGCAAGCACCACGGACGCACCGTCGACCTCCAGGTACTCGCCATCAACGACTTCCACGGCAACCTGGAACCCCCGACCGGTTCCTCCGGCCGCGTGACCCACGAGCACCCCGACGGCACCACCGAGCAGATCGACGCGGGCGGCGCCGAGTACCTCGCCACCTCCCTGCGCGAGGCCCGTAAGGGCAACCCGTACTCGGTCACCGTCGCCCCCGGCGACATCGTCGGCGCCAGCCCGCTGCTGTCGGGCCTCTTCCACGACGAGCCCACCATCGAGGCGATGAACGCGCTCGGCATGGACGTCGTGGGCGTCGGCAACCACGAGTTCGACGAGGGCGCCGCCGAGCTCGAGCGCCTGCGGAAGGGCGGCTGCCACCCCGAGGACGGCTGCTACGACGAGGGCCGTACCTTCGGCGGCGCCGATTTCCCGATCCTCGCGGCCAACGTCGTCGACGAGAAGACCGGCAGGCCGCTGATGGCCCCCTACACCGTCAAGAAGATGAAGGGCGTCCGCGTCGGCTTCATCGGCGTCACGCTGGAGGGCACGCCGGACATCGTCTCGGCCGAGGGCGTCAAGGGGCTGAAGTTCCTCGACGAGGCCGAGACCATCGACAAGTACACCGAGGAGCTGCGCCGCAAGGGCGTCAACGCCGTCATCGCCCTGGTCCACGAGGGCGGGTTCCCGGCCTCCAGCGCCTACAACGCCGACTGCGGCGAGGACGGCGGCGGGCTGTCCGGCCCGATCGTGGACATCGCCAGGCGGACGAACGCGGGCGTGGACGCGCTGATCACCGGCCACACCCACCAGCCGTACGTCTGCTCCGTCCCCGACCCGCGGGGCGAGGACCGCCTGGTCACCTCCGCCGCCTCCTACGGCCGGCTGTTCACCGAGCTGAACATGGAGTACGACCGCCGCACCCGCGACATCGTGCGCGCCTCTGTGGAGGGCGCCAACCGCGTCGTCCACCGCAACCAGGAGAAGGCCGCCGACCTCACCGCCCTGATCGACTACTGGAAGGGGCTGGCCGCGCCCGTCGCGGGCCGTCCCATCGGCTGGATCTCCGAGGACATCACCGCCGACCGCACCGCGCCCGAGTCCCCGCTGGGCGACCTGATCGCCGACGCCCAGTTCGCCCACGCCCGCGGGCTGGACCCGGAGGCGGACCTGGCCCTGATGAACCCCGGCGGCATCCGCGCCGACCTGGTGCACGCGGCCTCCGGCACCGAGGGCGACGGCGTGGTGACGTACGCCGAGGGCTTCACCGTCCAGCCCTTCTCCAACACCGTCAACCTGACCACCCTCACCGGCGAGCAGCTCCTGACGGTGCTGCGCGAGCAGGTCAGCGGCGCCAACGAGGCCTCCCCGAAGATCCTCCAGGTCTCCTCCGGTCTCACCTACACCCTCGACCTCACCCGGTCCGGCGCGGACCGGATCGTCGCGGACTCGGTGCGGCTGAACGGCGAGCCGATCGACCCGTCGGCCTCCTACCGCGTCGCGGTCAACTCCTTCCTGGCGGGCGGCGGCGACGGCTTCCCGACGCTGGCTCAGGGCACCGACCCGCTGGTGGGCGGCGACGACCTGGCGGCCCTCCAGGACCACCTGACCGCCAACTCCTCCGCCGCCGACCCGCTGGACGCCCCGGCGGCGGACCGGATCACGGTCGTCCGGTGACCCCCCACGGCGGATGAGCCTCCCTCCGCGGGCCGTCTCCCCCCGGCCCGCGGAGCTCCCCCACAACGCCGCCGACCGGTCACCCGACCGGTCGGCGGCGTTCTTCACGGCTCCCTCGATACCCCGGACCACGCGCCGCCACCCGGGTGGAGATCCGGCGCCGACAGGGGCGGAAGCGGCGTGCGCGGCATGGCCCGGCACCGGGCCGGACACCCCCCGGCGGCCCGCCCGGAGGATTCCCGGGAGTGAGAGGACGACAGGAGATGGCCACGCGACATGCCCGGGGCGTTCCCGGCCGCCGCCGGCCGGCGGCGCTGCTCGTACTGCTGCTCGCGCTTTCCGGCGCCGCGGGATGCGGCGGGAAGGGGGCCGAGGGCATCACCGAGGTGAACGAGGCGTTCGAGAGCGGCGACGCCGAGTCCGTGACCGGGCAGGAGAGGACGGTCGAGGGGGAGATGCCGGCCGTGGACCAGGACGATCCGGTCCGCGTCACCGGCATCGTGGGCGAGTTCGGGATCGCCGAGGTCGAGCGGGAGCTCGGCGTGGAGCTGCCGGAGACGCTGTACGAGGAGTACGAGGGCGGCCCCTACATCAGGGCCCGGCGCATCGCCGAGGACGTGGAGCTGGACTGAGCGGCGCGCCCCGTCACCGCCGTCGCGGTGCCCCGACCGCTTCGCGGCGCCGGAAAACGCTTCGACGCCGTACGCCGCCCCGCCTAGACTCGACCGCCATGACCACCCTTCGGACGTTCCACGGCATCCCCGTCCTGGTGTGTGCCGGCGAGGGCGCGCCCATCGGCGAGCGCGAGGCGCTGGACCTGATCGGCGACGCCGGGTACCAGGGCGCCCGGTGGGTCGCCGTGCCCGCCGGGCGGCTGCACGAGGACTTCTTCCGGCTGAGTACCGGCCTGGCCGGAGAGATCGTCCAGAAGTTCGCCAACTACCGCCTGGGACTCGCCGTCGTCGGCGACGTCTCCGCCCGTACGGCTGCCAGCGCGTCGCTGCGGGACTTCGTCCGCGAGTGCGACCGCGGCAGGCAGACGTGGTTCGTCGCCGACGAGACGGAACTCGCCGAGCGCCTCACCCCGTAGCCGTTCCGTCCGGCCTCCCCCCGGACCGGCCGGGCGTCTCCGGCGGGGGCACCGGGGCGCCGGGGAGGCGCAGGACGGCTTCCGTGCCGCCGCCCGGGGCCGGGTGGAGGGCGATCTCGCCGCCGCCGCGGCGCACCGTGCGGGCCACGATGGCCAGGCCCAGGCCCGAGCCGGGGAGGCTTCGGGCGGACGGGGAGCGCCAGAAGCGGTCGAAGACGTGGGGGAGTTCGTCCTCGGGGATGCCGGGGCCCCGGTCGCGCACGCGCAGGGTGCCGGTGGAGCCGTCGAGGCGGACGTCGATCGTTCCGCCGGGCGGGGAGAACTTCACGGCGTTGTCCAGCAGGTTGACCACCGCCCTCTCCAGCGCGGCCGGTTCGGCCCGCACGTACCAGGGGGCCAGGTCGCGGGTGATGGTGATGTCCGAGCCGCGCAGCCGGGCGCGTTCCACGGCGCGTTCGGCCGTCTCGTGCAGACCGGTGATCTCCACCGGCCCGCCGGCGGCCGCGGCGTCGGGCCGGGACAGCTCCTGGAGGTCGCCGACGAGGGAGGCCAGTTCGCCGATCTGGGCGCGCACCGATTCCAGCAGTTCCCGGCGGTCCTCGGGCGGGAGCGGACGGGCGGCCTGCTCGCTGCGCACCAGCAGGTCGATGTTGGTGCGCAGCGAGGTCAGCGGGGTGCGCAACTCGTGCCCGGCGTCGGCGATCAGCTGTTGCTGGAGGTCGCGGGAGGTGGCCAGGGCGGCGGTCATGGCGTTGAAGGAGCGTGACAGGCGGGCGATCTCGTCGTCGCCCTCGACGGGGATGCGGACGGTCAGGTCCTCGGTGCGGGCGACGTGCTCGACCGCGCCCGTCAGGCTGTCCACCGGGCGCAGGCCGGCGCGCGCGAGCAGGACGCCGGCGCCCGCCGCGCCGAGCACGCCGGTGGCGGCGACCAGGCCGAGGACGAGGGCGAGGGTGTCCAGGCTCTGGTCGATCTCGGCCATCGGGCGGGCCACGGTCACGGCGGCGTCCGTGCCGCTCAGGGGGGTGGTGAGCACCCGGTACTCCTCACCCCCCGCGGTGACGGTGTGCAGGGCCTCCGCGCGCTCGCCGCGGGCGACGGCCACGTCGGCGGCGGAGACCGGCAGGGGCCGTTCGCCGAAGGCCATGCACCTGTCGCCGTCGCGGTCCACGAGCTGCACGGTGGAGTCGAAGGGGTTGGGGGTGTCCAGCCGCTCCTCCTCCGGCACCGCCCGGCACTGCCCGGCACGGACGAGGTCGATGAGCCGGCGGTCGGGGACCCGGTTGGTGTGCAGGGCGTCGTCGAGGGAGTCGACGAGCTGCGCCCGCACCAGGATCCAGGCGGCCAGCGAGCAGGCGGCCACCGCCACCGCCACGGCCACCGCGACCAGCAGTGCCAGGCGCGAGCGCAGCGGCAGGGAGTTGAGCCGGTCGGTCACGGGCGCGCTCCTCCCGGTGCGGGGCCGGATGCCGTGCCGGGCCCGGCGCCCGGGGTGTCCCGCAGGACGTAGCCGATGCCGCGCACGGTGTGCACCAGGCGCGGCTCGCCGCCGGCCTCGGTCTTGCGGCGCAGGTACATCACGTACACGTCCAGGGAGTTGGAGGAGGGTTCGAAGTCGAAGCCCCAGACGGCCTTGAGGATCTGCTCGCGGGTGAGGACCTGGCGCGGGTGGGCCATGAACATCTCCAGCAGCGTGAACTCCGTCCGCGTCAGCTCCACCGGCCGTCCGCCGCGGGTGACCTCGCGCGTGGTGAGGTCCATGCGCAGGTCGGCGAAGGAGAGCACCTCGGTCTCCTCGGCACCGGCCTGCTCGCGGGCGTAGGAGCTGCGGCGCAGCAGGGCGCGGATGCGGGCCAGCAGCTCGTCCAGCTCGAACGGCTTGACCAGGTAGTCGTCCGCGCCCGCGTCCAGGCCGGTGACGCGGTCGCCGACGGTGTCGCGGGCGGTGAGCATCAGCACGGGGACGGTCACCCCGTTCGCGCGCATCCGCCGGGCGGCGGTCAGCCCGTCCATGCGCGGCATCAGCACGTCCAGGATCACCAGGTCGGGGCGGTACGCCTCCACCTGCCGCAGCGCCTCCAGGCCGTCGGCGGCGAGCTCGGTCTCGTAGCCCTCGAAGGCCAGGCTGCGGCGCAGGGCCTGCCGTACGGCCGGCTCGTCGTCGACGACCAGCACGCGCGCGGGCGGAGCGGGACGGGGCGTGGCGGAGGAGGCGGTGGTGGTCATGTCGGGGAGTGTCGCATCCGCCTCATCCGCCGGCGCGCAGGTCGTCGAGGATCTCCTTGACGTCGTTCACGGGTATGGCGAAGCCCAGGCCGACGCTGCCCGCCTCGGCGGCGGTGGAGGCGTTGCTGTGGATCGCGGAGTTGATGCCGACGACACGGCCGTTCATGTCGACCAGCGGGCCGCCGGAGTTGCCGGGGTTGAGGGAGGCGTCGGTCTGGATGGCCCGGTAGGTGGTGGTCTCGGAGCCCAGCTCGCCGTTGTACCGGCCGCCGTCGAACTCGAAGGGCCAGGAACGGTCGTTCCTCGGCCGGCCGTCCTCTCCCGTCCGCTCCACGGTGACCTCGCGGTCCTTGGCGGAGACGATGCCGCTGGTGACCGTGCCCGACAGGCCCTCGGGCGAGCCGAAGGCGACGACCTGATCGCCGACGCGGACGGAGTCGGAGTCGCCCAGCTCGGCGGGGGTGAGCTCGCCCGCGCCCTCGACCCGGAGCAGCGCCATGTCGAGGTCGGGCTCGGTGCCGACGACCTCGGCGCGGGCGGTGTGGCCACCGGAGAGGGTGACCTCGATCCCGGTGGCGCCGGAGACGACGTGGTTGTTGGTGAGGATCTCGCCCTCCTCGGAGATCACCACGCCGGATCCGGTCGCGGAGCCGGAGCGGGAGGAGGCGCTGATCTCCACCACGCTGGGGGTGAGGGCCCCGACGACCCCGGCGACTCCGGTGCCGGTGTCGGAGACGCCTGTGCCGGGGGCGGAGGAGGTGGCGGCGGGCGCGGCGCCGTTCCCGAACGTCTCGGCGGCCAGGGTCGCCGTACCACCGCCGACCGCGGCGGCCACGATCGCCACGGCCGCCAGCAGCCCGACGGGGCGGCGCGCCCGCGGCCGGGCGTGCGTGCCGGGGGCGTGTCCGGCACCGGGCTCGTGGACGGGGGGCCCGGGGGTGGAGGACTCGGGGGTGGAGGGGTCGTACGGCGGGCGGGGCGGATACGCGCGGTTCGTCTCGTGGTCGCTCTCGTGGTCGCTCATGCACACGACTGTGCGCGCCCGGAATGAGAACTTCATGAGGGCGGGCTGAAACCCGGGGAAGAACCGCCCCGGGGTGCCCCGGCCGGAGCCCGGCCCGGCCCGGTCAGGCGCCGCAGCCGCAGGAGCGGCGCACCACCAGTCCCGTCGGGAACTGCCGCACGCGCTCGCGCCGTGAGCCCGTCGCGCGCACCCCGTCGTCCAGCACCAGGTCGACCGCGGCGCGGGCCATCGCCTCGCGGTCCGAGCCCACCGTGGTCAGCGGCGGATCGGTCAGCGCCGCCTCCTTGACGTCGTCGAACCCGGCCACCGCCAGTTCGCCGGGTACGTCCAGGCCCAGTTCGCGGGCGGCACGCAGCACGCCGATGGCCTGGTCGTCGGTGGCGCACACCAGCGCGGGCGGGCGAGCGGGGCCGGCCAGCAGGTCCAGGGCGACGCGGTAGGTGTCGTAGCGGTTGTAGGGGGCCTGGAAGAGACGGCCGTCGGTGGAGTGTCCGGCCTCCTTCATCGCCCGGCGCCAGCCCTCCACGTGGTCGGTCACCGGGTCGCCGTAGGCGGGGGTGGACTCCACGCCGCCCAGGCAGGCCACGTACTCGTGGCCGTGCTCCAGCAGGTGCCGGGTGACCATCTGGGCGCCGCCGACGTCGTCGAGGACGACGGCCACGTCGTCGATCGCCTCGGGCCGCCGGTGCAGCAGCACCACACGCGCGTCCCAGGCGTCTATCTCGGCGGCGGCGCGTTCGCTGGGACCCTGGCTGATCAGGATCAGGCCCGAGACGCGCATGCCGAGGAAGGCCCGCAGATAGTGCACCTCGCGCTCGTCGAGGTAGTCGGAGTTGCCGACGAGCACCATCTTCCCGCGGTCGGCGGCGGCCTGTTCGACCGCGTGCGCCATCTCCGCGAAGAACGGCTGGCGGGCGTCGGGGACGATCAGCCCTATCAGGTCGGTACGCCGGGACGCCATCGCCTGCGCGACCCGGTCCGGCCGGTATCCCAGCTCCTTGATCGCGGTGAGCACGCGCTCGCGGGTCGCGGGCGCGACCGGCCGGGGCCCATCGTTTATCACATAACTGACGACCGCGGTCGACGTACCCGCCAGTCTCGCCACATCGTCCCGCGTCACCTTCGCCACAGCGGGCAGTCTACGCGCGCCGACTCATTTTCCTCCCCGGCGAGCGGCGGCCCTCCGCCCGCCCCCGGCCGCGCCGCCGTCCACGCCCCCGGCCGCGTCCTGCGCCATCCTCTCGGCGGCGTCCACGGTCGCCTTCGCGTCCTCGCGGGCCCGGCGCTCCTCGGAGGTCGGCTCCTTCTTCTCCGGCAGCACGAAGCGGTAGCCGACGTTGCGCACGGTCCCGATCAGCGACTCGTGCTCCGGGCCGAGCTTGGCCCGCAGCCGCCGCACGTGGACGTCGACGGTCCGGGTGCCGCCGAAGTAGTCGTAGCCCCACACCTCCTGGAGGAGCTGCGCCCTGGTGAACACCCGGCCGGGGTGCTGCGCCAGGTACTTCAGCAGCTCGAACTCCTTGAAGGTCAGATCCAGCACGCGCCCCTTGAGCTTGGCGCTGTAGGTGGCCTCGTCCACCGACAGGTCGCCGGTGCGGATCTCCGCCGGGCCGTCGTCTCCGGCGATCTGCCGCCGCCCGGTGGCCAGCCGCAGCCGGGCCTCGACCTCGGCCGGGCCGGCGGTGTCCAGCAGGACGTCGTCCACGCCCCACTCGGCGGTGACGGCCGCGAGGCCGCCTTCGGTGACCACCAGGATCAGCGGGCAGCCCGGCCCCGTGGAGCGCAGCAGCTGGCACAGGGAGCGCACCTGCGGCAGGTCGCGGCGGCCGTCGACCAGGACGGCGTCGGCGCCGGGGGTGTCCACCAGCGCCGGGCCCTCGGCCGGGGCCACACGGACGTTGTGCAGCAGCAGGCCGAGCGCGGGCAGGACTTCGGTGGAGGGCTGGAGGGCGTTGGTCAGCAGGAGTAGTGAGCTCATGACGTCGAGTCCTTCCCCGGCCCCGGTCGGGGCGTGTGGCGGCACTGCTTCGTACTGCGCTCCGAAAGCACGAAAGGACCCGGGGGCGGCGCTGCCCGGATCCTTCTCGTCACCGACAATATCCCACATGAGCGAGGACGTGGAGGGGACGGAGGGGGCTTTTCGTGGTGGGGTCGTCACCCGCGGTGGCGGGGGCGCGGGGTGGCGGACGCCTCCGCGCGCACCGCTGCGGGCGCGGCTGCGGACCGAGGACGGAGTGGGCATAGACGCCTGCTACCAGCCCCGCGAGGGAGACTTCGGCGACCGGGACGGGGGCGCGCGGCGGGCCGCCGGACGGGTTCCGGCGATCGTCCTCGCGCACGGTTTCACCGGCTCGCTGGAGCGGCCGGCGGTGCGACGAGTGTCACAGGCGTTCGCCCGGCACGCGGGTGTGATCACGTTCTCCTTCCGCGGACACGGCCGCTCCGGCGGGCGTTCCACGGTCGGTGACCGGGAGGTGCTCGACCTGGCCGCGGCGGTGCGCTGGGCGCGTTCGCTGGGGCACTCCGCGGTGGTGACGGCGGGCTTCTCGATGGGCGGCTCGGTGGTGCTGCGGCACGCGGCGCTCCACCGGCCGGAGGCGGCCGGCGCGGGGCGCGGAGCCGGGGAGGGCGGCGGGGCCGGCCCCGGTGACACCGCGCACAGGATGCACCAGGGGCGCACAGGCGCACACACCGATGCGGTCGTCGCCGTGAGCGCCCCCGCCCGCTGGTACTACCGGGGCACCCCGGCCATGCGACGGGTCCACTGGGCGATCCAGCACCCCGCCGGACGCCTGGTCTCCCGCTACGGGCTGCGCACCCGCGTCCACCACCGGGACTGGGACCCGGTGCCGCTGTCACCGGTGGAGGCCGCGCCGCTGATCGCCCCGACCCCGCTGCTGGTGGTGCACGGCGACCAGGACGCCTACTTCCCGCTGGACCACCCGCACTCGCTGGCCGAGGCGGCCGACCCGGCGTCCTCGGAGCTGTGGATCGAGCGCGGCTTCGGCCACGCCGAGAACGCCGCGCCCCCGGAGCTGCTGGAACGGATCGCCGCCTGGGCGACGGCACGGACCGGGGCGACGGCACGTCATCATGGGAGCGGCACGACGGACGGCTGAGAGGGACACACCATGCCGAGCGGCATGATCCGCTACTGGGCCGCGGCCAAGGCCGCCGCCGGGATCACCGAGGAGAGATACGAGGCCCACACGCTGGCCGAGGCGCTGGCCGAGGCGCGCCGGCGGCATGCCGGCCGGCCGGACTTCGACCGGGTGCTGGGCCTGTGCTCCTTCCTGGTGGACGGCGAGCCGGTCGGCAAGCGCGACCACAACCTCGTCCGACTGACCGAGGGCGGCACCGTCGAGGTGCTTCCCCCCTTCGCGGGAGGCTCCCGTTGACCGACCAGCACCACCCGCCCGGGCGGCCGTACGGCTCCCGGCCCGGCCCCCACGGCCACGAGTACGGCCATGCGTACGGCCAGGACCCTTCGGCTCCCGCGTACGGCGGGTACGACACCTACGGCGAGCCCGCCGGACGGGACCGGTACGGCCGGTACCAGCAGTACGACCAGTACGGCCAGTACACCGCCCCCGGTCAGGATCCGTACACCGCCCCCGGCGTCCCCGCGCCGCCCCACCACCCCGGCCCCGGGCCCCTGCCGCCGGAGCAGGGCGGTACGGCCGGCGTGCCCGGTGCGGCCGCCGCCGCTCCCACCGCCACCCCGCGGCGTACCGGCAGTCCGATCATCGCTCCGGGCCTGACGCCCGCCGCCCTCACCGCCCTCCTGGCCGTGCTGCTCGCGGCCACCGCCCAGGTCTCCCGTCCGGTGTCGGCCGTCGCCGTGGTACTGCTCCAGGCGGTCACGGCCGCGGGCTGGTTCCGGCTCAACGGCATGTGGCCCGCGCGGCAGGGCATCGCGCTGGCGTTCCTGGCGGGCGTCACCGCGGACATCGCCCTGCTGGTGCTCGGCGCCGGGCACGCCTCGGCCGTCGTCGTCGGCACGCTCGGGGTGTGGGTCCTGTTCGTCCTCGTGCTCCAGCTGCGCAACCACTCCTCGCCCGACGAGCGCCTGTACGCTCTGACGGCCGGGGTCGCCTCCACCGCCCTCGCCGTGCTCGCCGTCGGCCATCTGGCCGCCGAGCCCGACGCGGTGACGGCTGGCGCGCTCGCCGTGGCGGCCGCCGCGCTCGCCCGGGCGCTGCCGCTGCCGCAGGCGGTCTCCGTGGCCGTCTCGCTGTCGGCCGCCGCGGGCGCGGGCGCCGCGGCCGGGCAGTTCACCTCCCCGGGCGGCTCCGGCGCGGTGCTGGGGCTCGCTGCCGGGGCGTGCGCGCTGGTCGGGCTGCGGGTGGCGAGCTACGACTTCCCCTCCCGCTTCGTCCACATGACGGCCGGTGTGGCGCTGCCGCTGACCGCCGCCGCGCCGGCGGTCCACCTGCTCGGCAGGGCCCTGGTGTAGGGCGGGGCGCGGGGACGCCGGGAAGGTGGTGCGGACCTGTCGCGGAGCACCACGGGTTAGGCTCGCCGGAACCCGATCGGCTTCCGCCGGCGTCGACACGAATCGACCGGCGCGACCGGCCCGACCGTACCCGGCCACCCTGGGGGGACCACCACGATGCGCGCGCTGAAAGCCCTGCTGGGACTCGTCGTCCTCCTCGGCGGCCTGTTCGTCGCCGCCGACCGGCTCGCGGTGAACTTCGCCGAGGACAAGGTCGCCGAGAAGGTCCAGAGCTCCAGGGGCCTGGCGGAGAGACCCGCCGTGGAGATCCACGGCTTCCCCTTCCTCACCCAGGTGGCGGACAAGGAACTGGAGTCGGTGGACGCCACGATGAACGGGCTGACGGTTCAGGTCGGCGGACGCGACGTGGACGTGACGGAGGTGGACGTGCACCTCGGCGGCGTGCGGCTGGAGGACAACTTCTCCTCCGCCGTCGCCGAACGGGCCACCGGCAGCGCGCGGATCAGCTACCAGGACCTGACCGAGGCCGGTGCCAGGGGCGCCTCCCTCGCCTACGCCGGCGCGGAGCGGGCCGCGAGGAACCAGGTACGGCTGGACGTGAACCTCACCCTCGCGGAGCTCACCCTGCACAGCTCGCTGAAGGTGGAGGGCGGCGACACCATCGCACTGCGCGCCGAGGACCTCCCCGACCTGCCCGTGGCCGAGGACCTCGTGCGGGCACAGATAGACCGCAAGCTCGAGATCACCGGCCTTCCCGCGGGGCTGGCACTGGAAAGGGCCGAGGTGGACGAGGAAGGCGTCGTGCTGCGCCTGAGCGGCACGGACGTGAACCTGGCCGGCTGACGCCGGACCGGCCGCGCACCGGTCGCACACCGACCGGTGCGTCCACTCCCCGAGACGTCCGCGTCCGCTTCCCAGAAGTCCCCTCCCAGAAGCCCGCGCGTCCGTCCGGAGGGACCTCCCGCCCCCTCCCGTGTCTCACGATCCGGGCATCTCTTTCTCATTATCCGGAACCACGGTGACACGCCCGCCCCTCCGTCCCTACGATCGGGCCCATGAAGCGACAGGCGGATCTCACGAAGCGACGGGCAGTCGATCTTTGCCGTGTCGCCGCCATGCTCTGTCGCGCCGTCCTCTGACGGCCGGCTCTCGGCGCTCCCCGCAGCCCGGACCGCAGCCGCACACCACCCCGCTGTCCCCCGCCACCGCGGCGTACAGCCCCGTGCGCGCCCGTCGGCGTCCCGCGCCGCCGCGCGCACGTCCACCGCACACCCCGCGCAGTACCTGCCCTCCGGAGGAGAGACATGAGCCGCAGTGACGTCCTGGTAGACGCCGACTGGGTCGAGGCCCGCATCGACGACCCCAAGGTGGTCATCGTCGAGGTGGACGAGGACACCTCGGCCTACGACAAGAACCACATCAGGAACGCCGTCCGGATCGACTGGCGCACCGACCTCCAGGACCCGGTCCGCCGCGACTTCGTCGACCGGGCCGGCTTCGAGAAGCTGCTGTCCGAGAAGGGCATCGCGGGCGACGACACCGTCGTCCTCTACGGCGGCAACAACAACTGGTTCGCGTCCTACGCCTACTGGTACTTCAAGCTCTACGGCCACCAGGACGTCAAGCTCCTCGACGGCGGCCGCAAGAAGTGGGAGCTGGACGCCCGCGAGCTGGTCTCCGAGGTGCCCGCCCGCGCGAAGACCGAGTACAGGGCCAAGGAGCAGGACAAGTCGATCCGCGCCTTCCGCGACGACGTCGTCGCGGCCATCGGCGAGCTGAACCTGGTGGACGTCCGCTCCCCCGACGAGTTCAGCGGCAAGCTGCTCGCCCCCGCCCACCTGCCGCAGGAGCAGTCGCAGCGCCCGGGCCACATCCCGACCGCCAGCAACATCCCGTGGTCGAAGTCGGCCAACGACGACGGCACCTTCAAGACCGACGAGGAGCTGAAGGAGCTGTACCAGGAGGCGGGTGTGGACCTGTCCAAGGACACCATCGCCTACTGCCGCATCGGCGAGCGCTCCGCCCACACCTGGTTCGTCCTGCACGAGCTGCTGGGCCAGGAGAACGTCAAGAACTACGACGGCTCGTGGACCGAGTACGGCTCGCTGGTCGGCGTGCCGATCGAGCTCGGCGACGGCAAGAGCGCCTGAGCCACCTCCCCCTCCACACTCAACTCCTCGTTCCGGAAGGAAGAGCACCCGATATGTGCGGAGCACAGGCAGGCGGCCCCGACGCCTCCTCCATCAAGCCCGGTGAGACGACGATCCAGGGCCAGGTGACCCGCGACGGCGAGCCCGTCACCGGGTACGTCCGGCTGCTGGACGGCACCGGCGAGTTCACGGCCGAGGTCCCCACCTCCGCCACCGGCCAGTTCCGCTTCTACGCCGCCGAGGGCACCTGGACCGTGCGCGCCCTGGTGCCGGGCGGCACCGCGGACCGCACCGTCGTCGCCCAGCAGGGCGGCCTGGTGGAGGTCCCCATCGCGGTGTGACCGCGGGACGGCCGCAGGACGGGCCGTACGACGCGCTGAGGCCGTGCCCCGGGGTTGGACACCTTGTGCGGGGCACGGCCTCAGCGCCGTCCGGACGGCGCTCAGTAGACCAGGGCCTGTACGCCCTCACCCGTGATCTCGCTGACGAACACCTGGGCCCCGGCGATGCGGACGCCCTCGATCACGTCCTTCTCCCCGATCCCGCGCCGCGCCGCGCACTGGGTGCACAGGGTGATCCGTCCGCCCGCCAGGATGCCGTCGACCAGCTCGGGCAGCGGCGCGGAGTGCGGCAGCTCGAACTCCGCCGCCCGGCCGGGCAGCGCGAACCACGACGACTCCCCGGTCAGCCAGAGCGACACCTCCACTCCGCTGGCCACGGCCACCGCCGCCACCGTGAAGGCCTGCGAGCACCGCTCGGGCGCGTCCGCCCCGGCCGTCACCTTGATCACGAGCTTCTTCGACACAGCTGCCATGCGGACCACGGTAGCCCCTGACACGCACCGCGATCCGATCGTGACCGGCGCGAGCACAACCTTCTCCTCGGCGTTTCTGTCGGCGAACTCACAAACGTGTGAGAGATTTCGTGTCCACGCCCCCGCCGACACCGGCGGAACCCCCCGAGTCCGCGCCCGAGTCCGGAGCCGCGCCCGAACGGGTGCCCGCTCCCGGGCCCGGGGCCCCGGCCCAGGCGGCCCCGCCTCCCCGTCCGCCCGTTCCGCTCCTGCCGCCGCTTCCGCCCGCGCCGCCGAAGCGC
>NZ_JBXUOY010000076.1:0-19562 GCF_057196705.1 Streptomyces sp. ATLC9
CAGGACGCCCGCGCCGCCCTGGAGCGCGCCGTCCGCGAACACGACACCCGTCTCGCCGCCCGGCGGGAGGCCGAACGGCGCACGGCGTCCCGCGTCTCCCGGCGCGAGGCGCTGCTGGGGGAGCGGACCGGGCTGGAGGAGCAGGTGGTCCGCGCCCGGGGCGACGCCCTCTCCGTCGCCCACCGGGCGGCCGAACTGGAGCGCCTGGCAGGGCTGCTGGCCGAAGCCGCCGGGGCCGCGGCCGCCGCCGAGGCCGCCGCGACGCGGCTGAAGGAAGCCGACGCCCAGCTCGCGGACGCCGTCTGGCGCGCCGGGTTCGGCACCCCGCGGGCCGCCGCGGACGCCCGGCTCACCGGCGACGAGCAGCGTCTGCTGCAACGCCGCATCGACGACCGGCAGGCCGAGGAGGCGGCCGTCGCGGCGGAGCTGGCCGCCCCCGAACTGGCGGATCTCACACCGGCCGACCTCGAACCGGCGGATCCCGAGGGGGCCGGTGCGGCCGGTACCGCCGAGGCCGCGGCGGCGTCGGCGGTGGCGCGGCTGAACGAGGCCTCCGCCGCCCACGCCGGGGCCCGCACCCGCTGCGAGCAGCTCGACCGGCTCTCCGCCCGCGCCCTGGCCGACGCCCGGGAACTCGCCCCGCTGCGCGAGCGGTACGACCGCGTCGCCCGGCTGGCGTCCCTCACCGCCGGCACGTCGGCGGAGAACGAGCACCGGATGCGGCTGGAGTCCTATGTGCTGGCCGCCCGTCTGGAACAGGTCGCCGCCGCGGCCGGCACCCGCCTGGCGCACATGTCCGCGGGCCGCTACACCCTCGTCCACTCCGACGCGCGCGCCTTCGGCCGCGGCCGGTCCGGGCTCGGTCTGCACGTGATCGACGCCTGGACGGGCAACGAGCGCGACACCGCCACGCTCTCCGGCGGCGAGTCCTTCTTCGCCTCCCTCGCCCTCGCCCTCGGCCTCGCCGACGTCGTCACCGAGGAGGCGGGCGGACTGAGCCTGGACACCCTCTTCATCGACGAGGGGTTCGGCAGCCTGGACGACCAGACCCTCGACGAGGTGCTGGACGTCCTGGACTCCCTGCGCGAACGCGACCGGAGCGTCGGCATCGTCAGCCACGTCGCCGATCTGCGCCGCCGCATCCCGGCGCAGCTGGAGGTGGTCAAGACCCGGTCCGGCTCCGCGGTCCGCCACCGGGTGCCGAAAACCGGGTGACAACCGCCGTGGCGTGCCGCGAGGATGACGGGCCGTGACCTTCGACGCTCCCCACCGCGACCCCCTGCCCCTGCTCGGCCGTACCGCCCTGGTCACCGGGGCCTCCCGCCGGGCCGGCATCGGCTGTGCGATCGCCCGCCGCCTGGTGGCGTACGGCGCGAGCGTCCATCTCCACCACCACACTCCGCACGATGCCGAACAGCCCTGGGGAGCGGACCCGGACGGCCCCGGGGCGCTCGTGGCGGACCTGCGGGCACTCGCCGCCGACGGCGCGGTCGTCACCCACGGCCCCGGCGACCTCACCGCCCCCGGCGCCCCGGCGGAAGTCGTCGGCGCGGCCGCCGAGTCCCTCGGCGGCCGGCTGGACATCCTGGTCGCCAACCACGCCCTCAACGGCCGCGACGGCACGCTCGACGAGATCGACGCCGACATGCTGGACGCCCACTGGGCGGTGAACACCCGCTCCACGGTGCTGCTGGTCCAGGCGTACGCGCGCCTGCGCGAGGAGGGGCGGGGCGGCGGCCGGGTGGTGATGACGACCTCCGGCCAGGACCAGGGCCCCGGCATGCCGGGCGAGACGGCCTACGCACTGGCCAAAGGGGCGCTGGCCTCCGTCACCCGGAGCCTGGCCACCGCCCTGGCCCGCCGGGGCGTCACCGTCAACACGGTCAACCCCGGTCCGGTGGACACCGGCTACGCCACCGGCGAGACCCGTGCGTCCATCGCCGCCCTCTTCCCCGGCGGGCGCTGGGGACGGCCGGACGATCCGGCCCGGCTGGTCGCCTGGCTCGCCACCGACGAGGCGGCCTGGATCACCGGCCAGGTCATCACCTCCGACGGCGGCTTCGGCCGCTGACGCCGCCGGGTCCACCGGTCCGCGACGGCTTCCGCGGACCCGCCCCGTACAGCGGCAACGTGTCGGGAGGGCGGCAGCCGGGCGGCCGCTCCCGCGGGGGCGCACGGTTGATGTCCGCGCGCCCCGCGGGGCTCAGAGCGCGGAGAGCTCCGCCACCAGGTCGTCCAGGCCCAACGAGCCCAGTGACAGCGCGTCCATGTGCCACCTCCTGGCATCGAAGG
Source organism: Streptomyces sp. ATLC9 (assembly GCF_057196705.1). Classification (NCBI taxonomy): domain Bacteria; kingdom Bacillati; phylum Actinomycetota; class Actinomycetes; order Kitasatosporales; family Streptomycetaceae; genus Streptomyces; species Streptomyces sp. ATLC9. The sequence goes on from NZ_JBXUOY010000076.1 coordinate 2,293, forward strand.
CGTCGCCGTGCGCCGTACGGGCGGCCTCACGCCCCTTCAGCCAGGCGCGCTCGCCCAGCTTGTAGCCGATCGCCTGGCCCGGCATGCCCAGGTACCGCACCAGCTCGCTCTCGACGTGGTCGGTGGGCAGGCCGCTGTGCGCGCCGAAGAACTCCTGGGCCAGCCGCGGTGTCCACCGCTCGCCGGGGTGGAAGGGGGAGTGGTCCGGGATCTCCAGCCCCAGGTGCATGCCGATGTCCACGATGACCCGGACGGAGCGCATCATCTGCGCGTCCAGATAGCCCAGCCGCAGCTCCGCGTCGTGCAGGAAGCCGAGTTCGTCCATCAGCCGCTCCGCGTACAGCGCCCAGCCCTCGGCGTTGGCGCTGACCACCCCCACCGACGTCTGGTAGCGCGAGAGCCGGTCGGCGACGTACGTCCACTGGGCGAGCTGGAGATGGTGACCGGGGACGCCCTCGTGGTACCAGGTGGTGACCAGTTCGTACAGGGGGAAGCGGGTCCGCCCCATCGCCGGCAGCCAGGTGCGGCCCGGCCGGGAGAAGTCCAGCGACGGCTCGGTGTAGTACGGCGCGGCGGCGCTGCCCGGCGGAGCGATCATGGACTCCACGCGCCGGACCGGCCCGGCCAGGTCGAAATGGGTGCCGTCCAGCTTCTCGATCGCCTCGTCCATCAGCTCCTGGAGCCACACCCGGGTCTCCTCCACGCCCTCGACAGCCCGGCCGTGCGTGTCGAGGCGGCGCAGTGCCTCCCACGGTGTCGCGGCGCCGGGCAGGACCTTCCCGGCCTCCGAGCGCATCTCGGCGTGAATGCGGTGGTACTCCTCCCAGCCGTAGGCGTACGCCTCCGCCAGGTCCAGGTCGGTGCCGTTCCAGTAGCGGGCCCACCGCCGGTACCGCTCGCGGCCCACGGTGTCCGGCGCGCCGTGGACTGCCGGGGCGTAGGTGTCGCGCAGCCAGTCGCGCAGGCCGGCCACCGCGCCGGCGGCCGCGGCGGCGCCCCTGTCCAGCTCGGCGCGCAGGGAGTCGGGGCCGCCGGCGGCGAAGGAGGCGAACCAGTTGGCGCCGCCGCCCTCGCCCAGCCACTGACCGAGCTGCCCGATCACGGTGTCCACCTGGCGCGGACCGGCCGGAAGCCCGCCGGCCAGGCCCTTGGCCAGGGAGGCCCGGTAGCCCTCCAGGGCAGTCGGCACGGCGGCCATCCGCCGGGCGACGGCCGCCCAGTCCTCTCCGGTCGCGGTCGGCATGAGCGTGAACACGCTGCGCACCGAGTGCACCGGGGAGTGGAGGTTGCTGACGGCGCGCAGTCCCTCGCCCGCCTCGTGCACGGCGAGTTCCGCGGTCAGGCGCTCACGCAGCAGGCGCGCGCAGCGCCGCTCGGCGCCGCCGTCCCCGCCGGGCCGCCGCTCGGCCTCGGCGAGCCGCTCCAGGGTGGCGCGCCCCAGGGCGGCCTGGGCCTCCTGGCCGTCGGGGGAGAAGTCGGGCAGCTCCTCCGGGCCGCCGGGGAGACCGAGGTAGGTGCCGAGGATCGGATCGAGTGCGACCAGGTCGTCGACATAGGCGTCGGCGACCCGGCGGGGCAGGGGCGCCGAGCCGGGTGCGGTGCCGGACCGGGGCTCGGGCGAGGTGTTCGTGACATCGGACATGGGCCTCATCCTGGTACGGCGGCGCCCGCCGCGTCACGGGGGGGACCCGCCGGGACCGGCCGCCGACGCCGCGGAACCGGGCCGGCCGCCGGGCCCGGCCGCGGTCAGCCCGGCCGCTCGGGCGGCAGCACCGGGCCGCACGTCCACTGCTGGAAGATCAGCCGTGTCTCGACCCGGGCGACCTCCCGGCGCGAGGTGAACTCGTCCAGCACCAGCCGCTGCAGGTCGGCGGTCCCGGCTACCGCGACATGGACGAGGTAGTCGTCGGGGCCGGTCAGGTGGAACAGCGCCCGCGATTCCGGCAGCGCACGGACGCGTTCCACGAACGGTCCGATCAACTCCCTTCTGTGGGGCCGGACCTGGACCGAGAGGAAGGCTTCCAGAGGCCTTCCGAGTTTGGCCGGATCCAGTCGTAGCGCATGGCCGAGGATCACCCCGCCGCGGCGCAGTCGCGCCACTCGGTCCAGACAGGTCGAAGGGGCCACGCCGACGGCGGCGGCGAGATCGCGGTAGGTGGTCCGGGCGTCGTTCTGCAGAAGGCGCAGAATCTCCAGATCGACCGGGTCCAGAACGACAGAGTCGGACATTCACCGAACATAACACGGCTGATCTCCACTACAACCCGGTAATTGTTCAGCATCGCGGCATGACTCACCAGGACAGCACGGACACGACACCGCCGGCCGCCACCCGGACGCTGGCCACCGAGGCCGTGCACGCCGGACGCGAGGACCTCGCGGCCCTCGGCCTGCACGCCGCACCCCTGGACCTGTCCACCACCTACCCCTCCCACGACAGCCGGGCCGAGGCCGCCCGGCTGGACGAGTTCGCCGCCACCGGAGCCCAACTGCAGGGGCCGCCGGTCTACGCCCGGCTCGACAACCCCACCGTGGCGCGCTTCGAGACGGCCCTGGCCCGGCTGGAGGGCGCCGAGGCGGGCGTCGCCTTCGCCAGCGGCATGGCGGCCCTGACCGCCGTGCTCCTGGTGCGCGCGGCCCAGGGGCTGCGGCACGTCGTCGCGGTCCGGCCGCTGTACGGCTGCAGTGACCACCTGCTCGACAGCGGGCTGCTGGGAACCGAGGTGACCTGGACCGACCCGGCGGGCATCGCCGACGCCGTACGCCCGGACACCGGCCTGGTGATGGTGGAGACACCGGCCAATCCCACCCTGGCCGAAATCGACCTGAAGGCCGTGGCGCACTCCTGCGGTTCCGTGCCGCTGCTGGTTGACAACACCTTCGCCACCCCCGTGCTGCAGCGGCCGGTCGAGCACGGCGCCCGCATCGTGCTGCACAGCGCCACCAAGTACCTGGGCGGCCACGGCGATGTCCTCGGCGGCGTCGTCGCCTGCGACGAGGAGACGGCACGCGAGCTGCGGAAGGTGCGCTTCGCCACCGGCGGCGTACTCCACCCGCTCGCCGGCTACCTGCTGCTGCGCGGCCTGTCCACGCTGCCGGTGCGGGTGCGGGCGCAGTCGGCCACGGCCGCGGAGCTGGCCCGGCGCCTGGCGGACGACCCGCGGATCGACCGGGTGTACTACCCGAGGCTGGGCGGCGCCATGGTCTCCTTCGAGGTGAAGGGGGAGCCGCACGAGGTGATCGGGGGAGTGCGGCTGATCACCCCGGCGGTCAGCCTCGGCAGCGTGGACACCCTCATCCAGCACCCCGGGTCCATCAGCCACCGCATCGTCCGCGAGGACGACCGCCGCACCGGCGGGATCGGCGAGAGGCTGCTGCGGATGTCGGTCGGCCTGGAGGACGTCGAGGACCTGTGGAACGACCTCGACGCGGCGCTCGGTTCCGCCCGGGGAGCCGGGAGCGGGGACGAGCGCCGCGCCGGGAGCGCCGAAGTGGGTGCCGCGGGTGTCAGCGCGGTCCCGTCTCGGCGGCTGCCGGAACCGGAACGAGCCGGGCGGTGATCACCAAAGTGCCCTCCTCGACCTGGTAGTCCAGTGGCAGCCCCAGGCCCCGCATGGCCGCCACCATGCCGGTGTTGTGCGACTGCGTCACGGCGTAGACGCTCTCGCACCGCGCCTCGGCGGTCATCGCCACCAGGCGGCGCAGCAGTTCGGCGCCGATGCCGCGGCGCTGCCAGACGTCCTCGACGAGGAGGGCCACCTCCGTCTCGTCGCCGTCCCACATCAGATGGCCGAGCGCCACCAGCTTCCCCGACGTCGTCTCGGCCGCCAGGGTGCGGCCGAAACGCGGGCTGAGCAGGTGGTCCAGATAGCGGTCGGCGTCCCTGACCGGGCCGTGGTACCGCGCGGCCAGGGTGCGCGCCGAGCAGCGCCGGTGCATCGCGCGCGCGGCCTCCAGATCGCAGGTGTCCGCCCGCCGTACGGTGATCTCGTTCCCCTCCGGGAGCGTGAGTGTCTCGCGGCGGCGCGGCATCCGGCCCGCCGGCCTCTCGGCGGGGACGGCCCCGGCCGGTCCGGCCGCATGGGGGGCCGGCTGGGCGTCCAGCCGGGTGTCCAGCTCCACCAGGGCGCGGGCCCGGGCGAACTCGGTCGGTGTGAAGGGCAGGTGGGGGCGCTCCACGACGATCGTACCGCCGCGCGGATCGCGCATCCGGATCACCGCCCCCTCCAGCACGCCGTCCTCGGGGACCTCCTCCCCGAGTGGCTCCCCGCCGAGCTGCCCGCCCGCCGTCCGGGAGGGCACCGAGCGGATGGTGCAGCGGCCGAGCAACTGGCGCAGCGCGAGCGGGAGCTCGGCGCTGTCCAGCGCGGTACGGGTGGCCAGGCCCAGCACCCGGGTGGGGGTGTCCACCAGATCGTGGGCGTCGGCCCGCTCCAGCCAGGTGTCCCGCCCGCCCGCCGCGGCCGCCGCCCGGCTCAGCTCGGCGGCCTCCAGCGCGCGGGGCGCCCGGAGCAGGAACTCGTCCACCGTGACCTCGCCCAGCGGATGCGTCTGGAGGCCGATGACGTCCACCCGCAGCTCCGCCAGAACGGTGCACAGCGCGGCGAGCGACCCGGGCTCCTCCCGCACGGTGGTGCGCAGCCGCCACAGCACCGGCGGCTCCTGCGAGGCGGTCGCCGAACCCGCGGAGCCCGCCGAACCCGCGGGGGCCGTACGGGCCTCGCTCACCGGGCCGCCGCCGGGATCCGGCGGGTGGTGGCGCCGCCGCGCCCACCAGGTGTGGATCCCGGCCGTGGCCAGCAGGGCGGCGGCCGACAGGACCAGCAGCACGGGTCCGTCGGGCCCGTGCGCCACCGTCTTGGCGATGCTGTCGGCCACGGTCACGGCCGTGAACAGCGCCGCCAGCTCGACGAGGTCGTGCCGCCAGTGGTGCGGGCCGGAGGCCGTGCGGCGGTTGGCGCGCCGAGCGGTGCGGCGGTCTGCGCGGTGTGCGGAGGAATCGGTCATGCGGCCACTCTCACCGACGGGTGTTGCGCGATCACGAACGGTCTGTGACCGATGGGTTAAGGGCCTTCTGGGAACCATGCCCTTTTTGCGGGGTGTCGTTCCCGCCGGGCGCTCCGTCACGCGCGGGAGCCGCGGGGAGCGCTGGAGAGCCGCCGCAGCACCGCTCCGCACCGCCGGGCGTACAGCCGCTGGAAGAGCGGAACGAGCGGCCCGCCGACCCGCGCCCACCACAGCTCGGGGCGGCTGAAGGCCCGCACCTCCAGCCAGACCGCCCCGTCGTCGTCCAGCTCGACGACGAACGCCTCCTCGCCGCGCTCCGGATGCCCCGGCAGCGTCCCGTAGCCGAAGCCCGCCCGCCGCTCGCCGTCCGCCGTCCACACCACCCGGCACGGCGCGTGGATCCTCAGCCGTCCGGCGCCCAGGCCCACCACCACGCGCACCCCGGGCTCGGCGTGGGGAGAGGCGGTGGTCATCTCCACGCCCACGGCCCGGTGCATCCGCCAGGTCAGTACGGCCCTCCCCGCGGACCGGAAGACCTCCCGGCCCGTGCCGAGACGGGTGCGCACCCGCAGCCGCCCGAAGCCCGGCGGGCGGCCGGACAGGTCGCCCTCGCGGGTGGCTCCCGCCCCGGTGTACGTCAGGCCGGCCGCGGGGTCGTCCGCGCGCTCGTCGTCGGCGTCCATGGGCACAGCGTATTGCGCCGCGCCCATGGACGCCCGGTCGTCTACTGCCCCACCAGGCCGGGGCTCAGCACCTTGGTGAACAGCACCGCGCCGCCCTCCTCGCGCAGCCGAACCGTCAGCTCGCCGCTGCCGCCGTCGACGTCCACCTGGCCGTAGAACTGGTAACCCTCGCTCGGCGGGACGTTGCCGCGTTCCGGCGCCTTGACGAAGACCCGCTCGGGACCGAACGTGCCGTCCAGCGCGCTCGCCGGGAAGGCCCCGGCGTTCAGCGGCCCGGTGACGAACTCCCAGAACGGCGCGAAGCCCTTGAACGACGCCCGTGCCGGGTCGTAGTGCTGGGCCGAGGTGTGGTGCACGTCCGCGGTCAGCCACACCGTGCCGGTGATCCGCCGGTCGCGGACGAAACGCAGCAGCTCGGCGATCTGCAGCTCACGCCCCAGAGGCGCGCCCGGGTCGCCCTGCGCGACCGCCTCGACGTCCGCGCCGTCGGAGACGACCAGCCCCAGCGGCATGTCCGAGGCGATCACCTTCCACACCGCGCGTGAGCGCGCCAGCTCCCGCTTGAGCCAGGCCAGTTGCTCCGCGCCCAGCACGCCCTGCGAGTCACGGGGCTGGAGGCCGGAGGAGTTGGCGTTCCGGTACGTGCGCATGTCCAGCACGAACACGTCCAGCAGCGGACCGTGGCGCACCACCCGGTAGATCCGCCCCTCGCGGTCGCGGCGGGGGGCGGAGAGGGGGAAGTACTCGCCGAACGCCCGCCGGGCCCGGGCCGCCAGCACGTCCACGCGCCGCTCGGTGTAGCGGGCGTCGGCGAGGATCTCGCCGGGGTACCAGTTGTTGACCACCTCGTGGTCGTCCCACTGCACGATCGAGGGGACCTGCGCGTTGAAGCGCCGCAGCGACTCGGCCATGAGGTTGTAGCGGAAGTTGCCCCGGTACTCGTCGAGGGTCTCGGCGACCTTCGCCTTCTCCTCGGTGACCACGTTGCGCCAGGTGCCGCCGCCGGGCAGCGCCACGGTCTCGGTCAGCGGTCCGTCGGCGTAGACGGTGTCGCCGCTGAAGAGGAAGAAGTCCGGGTCCAGCCGGGCCATCTCGTCGAAGACCGGATAGCCGCCGCGGTCGGGATTGATGCCCCAGCCCTGTCCGGCCAGGTCGCCCGACCACACGAAGCGCACTCCGTCCCGGCGCCGCGCGGGAGCGGTGCGGAAGGTGCCCCGCACCGGCTCGCCGGTGCGGCGGGGGTCGTCGGGGTCGGCCAGCACCACCTGGTAGTGGATCTGCCGGCCCGGCGGCAGCCCGTGCAGCGCGGTCGTCCCGGTGAAGTCCGTGCCCGGCCCGAGGAGGGGGCCGTACCAGCGGCGCGGGTTGCGGAAGGACTCCGTGGCGGAGGTCTCCACCAGCATCCGGGCCGGGCGGTCCGAGCGTACCCAGACCAGACCGGACGTGGCCGTCACATCCCCGGTCTGTACTCCCCAGCCGGCCCGCGGCCGCCCTGACAGCGCCAGCGCGGGCGCGGCCGGCCCCAGCGCGGTGGCCGGCAGGGACAGCGCCGCCGAGGCCGCCAGCGTGCCGCGCAGAACCGACCGCCGTGCGGGTGCGGCCCGCTCCGGTGAGTCCTGGTGTGCCATGGGCGAACAACCTCCCGAGTATCGGATGGATCGGGTCGTACGGCCGGTCATGGTGGCCTCGTGAGGCGAACGGCGGGGAACCGGACCGGCGCGCGCGGACCCGTTCCGGGTGAACGCGGCGGTTGTCAGGCCGTACCGGAGCCCCGCGCCAGGGCAGAGGCCGTGCCAGGCGGGCGAAGAGCGACGTGAAAACGACAACTTCATTTGCCGGTCGAACAGTATGCCGCTTCCTCGGTCGAAACCGTTCAAATGTGCCCCGAGTGGGTGACCCGATGCGTAACCTCATCGTCACTTCCGCACCACTGTGGGCGCGTCTCGCCGTGCTCGCCGCCGTGGGCATGGTCGGCTTCAACCTCGCCGTACTGGCCGCCGAGCGGACCGCCGAACCCGCGGTACCCGGGGTGCTGGTCGGCTGCGCGCCGGTCGTCGTGGCCGTGCTCGCCCCCGCCCTGGACGGCCGCCGGCCCGCGCGCCCGGTGGTGTACGGGGCGCTGCTGGTGGCGGCCGGAGCCCTGGCCGTCCAGGGCTGGGGGCGGACCGACACCGCCGGACTGCTGTGGTCGGCCGCCGCGCTGGCGGGCGAGGTGGGCTTCGCGGTGATCGCCGTACCCCTGGTACGCCCGCTGGGCGCCCGTCTGCTGTCCACGGCGGCCTGCGTCCTGGCGGCGGTGGAGGCCGCGCTGCTCGGCGCGGTGCTCGACGGCCGGGCCTGGCTGCGGATGCCGGACCCGACCGAGACGGCGGCGCTGTGTGGCAGGCGGTCGTCGTCACGGTGGTCGGCTTCGTCTGCTGGTACGCGGCCATCGGCCGCATCGGCGCTGAGCGGGCCACGCTCTTCTCCGGGCTCATCCCGGTCAGCGCGGCGCTGACCGCCCCGCTGGTGGCCACCGGCTCCTACGGCTGGGCACAGGCGGGCGGCAGCCTGCTGGTCGGAGCGGGGGTGGCGCTGGGCGCGGGTGCCCTGGCCCGCCGCCCGGTCGCGTCCGGGGCGGCGGAGTCACCCGAACCGTCCCGGGCGACGGAAGGAGGAGTGCCCCTGCCGGAGCGGGCCACCGCCCGGCGGCCCCAGGAGTGATCCGCCCCGGTACCTGACCGCCCCTCACCGGTGCGGGCTGCGCGGCGCCCGCACCGGCGCGTCCCTACAGCCCGCCGCTCACCCGCAGCACGGCCCCGGTGGTGTAGGACGCCTCCGGGGACATCAGCCAGGCGACCGCGCCCGCGACCTCCTCCGGCTCCCCGGGACGGCCCATCGGGGTCACCTCGGCCTTGCGCCAGGGCCGTTGCGGATCGCCCATCGTGGCGTGCATGTCGGTGAGAACCGTCCCGGGCTGGACGGAGTTCACCCGCACCCCGTCGGGCCCCAACTCCTTGGACAGCCCGACCGCCATGGCGTCCAGCGCCGCCTTGGTCGCGGCGTAGTGGACGTACTCGCCGGGGCTGCCGAGCGTGGCCGCGCACGAGGAGACGGCGACGATCGAACCGCCCGGGCCGCCGTGCCGCGTGGACATCACCAGGGCCGCGCGCCGGGCGCACAGCAGCGTGCCCATGACGTTGACGTCCACCACCCGGCGCATCACCTCGGTGGAGGTCTCGGTGAAACGGCCCAGCGGGCCGGTGATCCCGGCGTTGAGAACCGCGCCCGTGACCGGGCCCAGACTCCGGGCAGCCTCCTCGAAGAGGGCGTCGACCTCGCCCTCCACACTGGTGTCCAGCCGTACCGCGACCGCCTCGGCGCCCGCGGCGCGTACCGCCCGCGCCGTCTCCTCGGCCGCCTCGCGCGAGTGCTGGTAGCCGATCGCGACATGGTGTCCGGACCGCGCCAGCCGCCGGGCGACCGCCGCCCCGATACCGCGGCTGCCGCCGGTGACGACCGTTACCCGCTGCTCCATGCCCGCCCTCGCCCTCTCGTCGCCCTCTTCTCGGTTCTCTGCCGCTTCCCGCCGGCCGCGGCCTTCCCGGTCCGGCACGCTAGCGGGCCGGATTGGTCTTGACCAAATGGGCCGCCACTCCCTAGAGTCGGCATACGCAACAACCTTTAAAAAAGAAGCGCTCATAAATCCCGGCGGGATGCGGTGACTGCGGAGGCAAGGGTGGGGACCACGCGACTGGAGACGATGCCGGAACCGAAGTACCGGCACCTCAAGACCGTGTTGTCGGAGGCGCTCGACTCGGAGTTCGCGGTGGGGGAGATCCTGCCGAACGAGAGGGAGTTGGCCGCGCGCTTCGGTGTCGCCCGCGCCACGCTGCGCCAGGCCCTGGAGCAACTGGAGCTGGAGGGGCGCCTCCAGCGCCGCCGCGGGGTCGGTACCACCGTCGCCCCGCCGCGTGTCGGCGTCGACGTGAACCCCGCCCGGCACAGCTGGCCCGGCGCCCAGGGCGATGCCTGGCAGACCGAGGACTGCCAGGAGACCGTACCGCCCGCCACGGTGGCCAGGACGCTCGGAACGGACGCGGGCCAGGGGGTGTACGCCGTCCACCGTGTCCGTATGGCGCACAGTCAGGCGGTCGCCACCGAGACGCTGTACGTACCGGCCGCATCGGTGCCCGGGCTGTCCGGTATCGGTACCGAGGCGGGAGCAGCCCGGGGCCGCGCCGTCCTCCGCGAGCTCAACCGCCTCGAACTGGACGGCCAGGAGCGGGCGGTGGAACTGGGCTCCGCCCGGGCGGAGGACGCCAGGCGACTCGACCGGCTTCCCGGCGCGCCCGTCCTCGTCCTCACCACCCGCTACCTCGCCGCGGGCGGCACCGCCGCGGTCGCGCTCTCCACCTACCGGGCCGACACCTGTCGCCTCACCTTCGGCGACTTCGCGGGCATCTCGCTGCTGGCGAGCTGAACCGCGCGCCGTCTTCCCTCTTCCCGGCGGCGACGGCGTGTCAGCGGACAACGGTGCGTCAGCGGGCCACGGTGCCCTCCACGGTGAACAGTTCCTCCTCGATGTGGTCGAGGGCCAGCCGCAGCGCACCGGTCGCGATGGCCTCCCCGCCGAGCAGGGACAGCGCGACCCGCGGCGGACGGAGGCAGTAGCGTTCCAGCTCGCGGCGGAGCGGGTCCAGCACCCCGTCCAGACCGGTGGCCCAGCCGCCCACCACCACCAGCTCCGGATCCAGGGCCAGCACCAGCGCGGCCACATCGTGCACCAGGCGCCGTATGAAACGCTCGACGGCCTGCCGCGCCCGCTCGTCACCCTCGCGCGCCAGCGCGAAGACCTGTGCCACCGCCGCCTCGTCCAGCGGGTGCAGGGGCTCGCCGGTGGTGGACAGCAGGTGCTCGGGGGTGGCCTCCCGCCCCAGCAGGTGCAGGGCGCCGATCTCCCCGGCCGCGCCGCCGAAACCCCGGTGCAGCCGTCCGCCGATCAGCGAGCCGGCGCCCGGGCTCAGCCCGGCCAGGACGAACACCGCGTCGTCGACCCCGGCGGCCGCGCCCTTCCAGTGCTCGGCCAGCACGGCGGCGTTGGCGTCGTTCTCCACCAGCACCGGGCAGCGGAACGACCGCCGCAGCCGCTCGCCCAGCGGCAGGCCGGTCCAGCCCGGCAGCGCCGTGCACAGCCGCACCATGCCGTCGGCCTCCACGATCCCCGGACTGCCCACTCCCACCGTGCGCAGGGTGCTGCGCGGCACCTCGCAGGTACGCAGCAGTTCGGCGACCACCGCACGCACCCGCTCCAGCCGCTCGTCGGCCGTGGCCTGTTCGGAGACCGCGCGCCCGACCGTGCCCAGCCGCCGTCCGCGCAGGTCGGAGAGGACGGCGGCCACCCGGTGCGGGCCGATCTCGATGCCGAGCAGATGACCGGCTTCGGCCCGGAAGCGGTAGCGGCGCGCGGGCCGCCCCTGCCTCCGGACATCACCGGCTCCGACGGCGGCCTCGGCCGCCAGGCCGGCCTCCACCAGCTGTTCCATCACCCCCTCGACCGTCGGCCGGGACAGCTCCGCGGCCTGGGCCAGGTCGGACAGCGTCGGTGGGCCGTCGGCGGCGCGCAGCGCGCGCAGGACGACGGCGGAGTTGATCCTGCGCAACAGGGAGGGATCCCTGCCGGTGAGCCGCCCCAACGTCCGCCTCCTGGGAAGTGCGCATGTGTGGCCGGATCGTATCCGGTGAGCGAGCGGGGGGCGAGAGCCGGGGGAGACGCTCCGGGACGGCGGGCGCGGCCGACCATCATGGCCGGCCGACGGTCAGGACGGGCCGTCGAGCGCGGCGGCGCGCAGCCGGCCGTACTCCCGGGCCATCGTCTCCAGCGTCCAGTGGGCGTTGAGCCCGCTGGGGTTGGGCAGCACCCACACCCGGGTGCCGCCGATCGCCGCCTCCTGAGGACCTGTCCTGGCCTTCCGGTCCCCGAAGGCGACCCGGTAGGCGGTCACACCGACCACCGCGAGCCACTCGGGACGCAGCCGCGCCACCTTCCCGGCCAGCACACGCCCGCCCGTGCGGTACTCCTCGGGCGTCAGCTCGTCGGCACGGGTGGTGGGCCGGGGCGAGATGTTGGTGATGCCCAGGCCGTACGACAGCAGCTCGCGCTGCTCCGAGGGCTTCAGCCGCCGAGGGGTGAAGCCGGAGGCGTGCAGCACCGGCCAGAAGCGATTGCCCGGATGGGCGAAGTGGTGACCCAGCCGGGCGGTCGTCAGCCCGGGGTTGATACCGCAGAACAGCACGTGCAGTCCCTCGGCGACCACGTCCGGAACGGTGCGGGCGCGCAACGCCTCCATGTCGTCCCCGGTCATCTCCGGGCCGCTCGCCCCCGTGCCGGACGTCCGTCCGCCGGGGGGCCGGCCGGATGCGGTCCTCCTGGTCATGGCCCTCCCCGGCAGTCCTTCCGGGACTCTCTTCCCCGGAAGGACCTCAGGCAGTCGGGGAGACGGTCACAGGATCGCGCCCGGGGCGTAGGAGGCGGCTTCCGGATGGCGCGCCGCGACCTTCTCGATCCGGGCCACCACCGAGGCGACCTGGTCGCCGGCCGCACCGGTGAAGGACAGCCGGTCGGCCAGCAGGGCGTCCAGCCGCTCCCGGTCCAGCGGGATGCGTTCGTCGGCGGCCAGCCGGTCCAGCAGCTCGTTGCGTTCGGCCCCCTCGCGCAGCGCCAGCGCCGAGGCCACCGCGTGCTCCTTGATGGCCTCGTGGGCCGTCTCCCGGCCGACTCCGGCCCGCACCGCGCCCATCAGCACCTTGGTGGTGGCCAGGAACGGCAGATAGCGGTCCAGCTCGCGGGCGACGACCGCGGGGAACGCGCCGAACTCGTCCAGGACCGTCAGGAAGGTCTCCAGCAGGCCGTCGAGGGCGAAGAAGGCGTCCGGCAACGCGACGCGGCGCACCACCGAGCAGGAGACGTCCCCCTCGTTCCACTGGTCGCCCGCGAGCTCGCCGACCATCGAGGCGTAGCCGCGCAGGATGACGGCGAAACCGCCCACGCGCTCGCAGGAGCGGGTGTTCATCTTGTGCGGCATCGCCGAGGAGCCGACCTGGCCCGGCTTGAAGCCCTCGGTCACCAGCTCGTGCCCGGCCATCAGCCGGATGGTCTTGGCCAGGGAGGAGGGCGCCGCGGCCAGCTGGACCAGCGCGGTCACCACCTCGTAGTCCAGCGAGCGCGGATAGACCTGGCCGACGGAGGTGAAGGTGTGGCCGAAGCCGAGGTGGGCGGCGACCCGCTCCTCCAGCTCGGCCAGCCTGCTCCCGTCCCCGCCCAGCAGGTCCAGCATGTCCTGGGAGGTGCCCACCGGCCCCTTGACCCCGCGCAGCGGGTAGCGAGCCAGCAGCTCCTCCAGCCGCGCGTACGCCACCAGCAGCTCGTCGGCGGCGGTCGCGAAGCGCTTGCCCAGCGTGGTGGCCTGCGCGGCGACGTTGTGCGAGCGCCCCGCCATCACCAGCTCGGAGTGCTCGGCCGCGATCCGGCCCAGCCGCACCAGCGCGGCCACCGTGCGGTCGCGCACCAGCTCCAGCGACAGCCGGACCTGGAGCTGCTCGACGTTCTCGGTCAAATCCCGGGAGGTCATGCCCTTGTGCACGTGCTCGTGCCCGGCCAGCGCGTTGAACTCCTCGATCCGGGCCTTCACATCGTGGCGCGTGACCCTCTCCCGTTCGGCGATCGAGGCGAGATCGACGTTCTCGAGTACCCGCTCGTAGTCGGCCAGGGCCTGCTCCGGCACCTCGACGCCCAGGTCCTTCTGGGCCCGCAGCACGGCGAGCCACAGCCGCCGCTCCAGTACCACCTTGTGCTCGGGGGACCACAGCCGGGCCAGCTCCGCGGAGGCGTAGCGGCCGGCCAGGACGTTCGGGATGCGCGGCTTGTCAGTCACACCCGGGGATTCTACGGGGTGTCGTCGCAGGCCAGTGGCGCCAGGTCGGGGGCGGAGTACCGGCTCCGGTCCACGGCCGGGTCCAGCGGCGCCAGACCGGGCCGCTTGGGCGTCCGCCCGTCCCCCGAGGAGCGCCCGGTCAGCCGCCGGCCGACCCACGGGAGCAGATGGCGGCGGGTGAAGCGCAGGTCGGCGACGCGGCGCGCGTACCAGCCGGGCAGGATGGCGGGCGGCAGGGCCGCGTGCCAGTTGGCCCCGGCCTCGTGCCCCAGCCGCTGCCAGACGGCCTCGGCCACCCGCCGGTGCCCCTCGGCGGCCAGATGCAGCCGGTCGTCGGCCCACATCCGCGGGTCGCCCAGCGCTTCACAGCCGTACAGGTCCACCACCAGGGCGCCGTGCCGCTCGGCGAGACCGTCGATGAAGTCGAAGAGGTGCTCCATACGTGCCCGGTAACGCTCCAGCACCGGCCCGCGCCGCCCGGGGCTGCGCATCAGCACCAGATGGCGGCAGCCGGGCGCGAGCTTGGCGACCGACTCCTCCAGCAGGTCGCACACCCGGCCCATGTCGCACTTCGGGCGCAGTACGTCGTTGAGGCCGCCGACCAGTGTCACGAGATCCGCGTTCATGGCGGCGGCCACGTCCACCTGCTCCTCGGCGATCTGCTGGATCAGCTTGCCGCGCACCGCCAGGTTGGCGTAGCGGAAGCCGTCGGCGCGCGCGGCGAGACGGGCGGCGAGGAGGTCCGCCCAGCCGCGGTAGCTGCCGTCCGGCAGCAGGTCCGACATGCCCTCGGTGAAGGAGTCCCCCAGGGCGACGAAGCTGGTGATGGCGGGCGGGGCGGGCGAGTCGGTTGCACTGTCCATGGCGCGAAACATGATAACCGACCGCTCGGTACGTACCTTCTCGCGGTACGGGCCCTCTCGCGGTACGCCCCGCCCGCCGTCGTCAGCGGCCCACCAGCTCGCGCAGCACGTCCTCCATGGTGACCAGCCCGACCGCACGCCCGTCCGAGCCGATCACCGCCGCCAGGTGGGTGGCGCTGCCGCGCATCGCTCCCAGCACGTCGTCCAGCGGTGTCGTCGCCCGCACCCGGGCGATCGGCCGCAGCGCCGGGACGGGGAACGGAGCGTCGCGGTGCACGGCGTCGAGCGCGTCCTTGACGTGCAGATAGCCCAGCGCCCTGCCCCGGCCGTCCACCACGGGGAAGCGGGAGAACCCACTGCGCGCGGAGAGCTGCTCCAGCCCCTCGGGGGTGACGCCGAGCGGGGCGAAGACGACGTGGTCGGTGGGCCGCACGACCTCCTCGACCGGGCGGCGGCCCAGCTCCAGCGCGTCACGCAGCCGCTCCGTCGCCCGCTCGTCCAGCAGCCCGGCCTCGCTGGAGTCGGCCACCAGACGAGCCAGCTCGTCGTCGGAGTAGGTCGCCGAGACCTCGTCCTTGGGATCCACCCGCAGCAGCTTCAGCAGGCCGTTGGCCAGGGCGTTGATGCCGAAGATCACCGGCCGCAGGGCCCGGGTGAGGCCGACCAGCGGCGGTCCCAGCAGCAGGGCGGCGCGCTCGGGCGCCGCCAGCGCGATGTTCTTCGGGACCATCTCGCCGAGCAGCATGTGCAGGTATGTCGCCACCGCCAGCGCGATCACGAAGGCGATCGGATGGATCAGGCCCTCCGGCACACCCGCGAGGTGGAACACCGGTTCCAGCAGATGCGCGATCGCGGGCTCGGCGACCACGCCCAGCACCAGCGTGCACAGGGTGATGCCCAGCTGGGCGGTGGCCATCAGGGCCGAGACGTGCTCCAGGCCCCACACCACACCGCGCGCCCGTTTCTCACCGCGCTCGGCCAGCGGTTCGACCTGGCTGCGGCGTACCGAGATCATCGCGAACTCCGCGCCCACGAAGAAGGCGTTGGCGACCAGGGTCAGCAGGCCGATCAGCAGTTGGACGGCGGTCATCGGCCGGCCTCCCCGCTCCGGGCGCCGACCCGGACGCCGCCGTGGTCCTCTCCGTCACCGGGTTCGGGCGGAGCGGTCAGCCGTACCCCGGCGGCCCGCCGTCCGGTGGCGTCCACGACCTCCAGTCGCCATCCGGCGACCTCCAGGACGTCGCCCACGACCGGAATACGGCCCAGCTCGGTGGCGATCAGCCCGGCCAGGGTCTCGTAGGGGCCGTCGGGGGCGCGCAGGCCGATCTCCTCCAGCCGGTCGGTGCGGGCCGCGCCGTCCGCGTCGTAGACGGTACGGCCCTCCTCGTCCGTGCCCGCCGGAACCAGGTCGGGGGTCTGGAGCGGGTCGTGCTCGTCGCGGACCTCGCCCACGACCTCCTCGATGATGTCCTCCAGCGTGACGACCCCGGCGGTGCCGCCGTACTCGTCGATCACCACCGCCATGCTGTTCCTCCCCTGCCTGCCCGACAGCCGGTCCAGCAGCCGGTCCACGGTGAGCGACTCCGGCACCAGCAAAGGTTCGCGCAGCAGCCCGGTGACCGGGCAGCCGGTACGGCGACCGGCGGGAACGGCGATCACGTCCTTGACGTGCGCGACGCCGACGACGGTGTCGAGGTTGCCGCGGTAGACGGGGAAGCGGGACAGGCCCGTCGCCCGGGCGGCGTTGACCACGTCCTCCGCGGTGGTGTGCTCCTCCAGCGCGGTGACCTGGACACGCGGCGTCATCACGCTCTGCGCGGTCAGCTCGGAGAGCCGGATGGTGCGGACGAACAGTTCGGCGGTGTCCGCCTCCAGGGCGCCCTCCTTCGCCGAGTGGCGCGCGAGCGCGACCAGCTCCTGCGGTGAGCGGGCCGAGGCCAGCTCCTCGGTGGGCTCGAGGCCGAGCCGGTGGAGGACTCGGTTGGCGGTGTTGTTCAGATGGGTGATCAGGGGTCGGAAAGCGGCGCTGAAACCGCGCTGCAGGGCGCCGACCCGGCGGGCGACCGGCAGCGGCCGGGAGATCGCCCAGTTCTTCGGCACCAGTTCGCCGACGACCATCAGCACCACCGTGGACAGCACGGTACCCGACACCAGCGCCACCGAGGACGCCGCCGAGGCGGGCAGTCCGGCCGCCCGCAGCGGGCCGGCCAGCAGCCGCGCGGTCGAGGGCTCGGAGAGCATGCCGATGATCAGGCCGGTCACGGTGATGCCGAGCTGGGCGCCGGAGAGCTGGAAGGTGAGGGACCGCACCGCCTCCAGCGCGCTGTCGGCGCCCGGCTCGCCGCGCTCGACGGCCCGTTCCAGATCTCCGCGCTCGACGGTGGTGAGCGAGAACTCCGCCGCGACGAACACGGCACAGGCGAGAGTCAGCAGCAGTGCCAGGAACAGGAGGAGCACTTCGGTCACCGGGTCACCTCCGTCCCCCGGTCCGGCGGGACGGAGAGAGCTGCTCGACGGCCGGGTCCGCGGCCGGTGCCGCGGCCGGCTCTGCTGCCGGTAATACTGGGAGGCTCGCCCATGGGCGGACGCTCACACACCTTTCTCTGGGATGTCGCTACGGAGCGCGCGCCGTGGAGACGGCGGCCGCGGTACACGGCACGAACGCGCGACGGGCAGTCCATCGTATGCGAGCCACCGAGCCCTCCCCGGGAGTCACCGGTGAAGCCGCCGGGGCGCGCCCGTCGGCCCGGCGGCTTCACCCACCGGGCCCCCCGGGGGTGGGGCGGGGGCGGGGGTGGTGGGGG